>CAXMRK010000090.1:0-2062 GCA_964195815.1 uncultured Acidimicrobiia bacterium
CTTATCAATTTCCCGAGCTGCCCGAGTACGTGAGTTCTGGGCTTCTGCTTGCTGGCGTAGTAATGCATCTTTGTGCTTATCTAAATCAGCCATAGCATCAGCCAGGGCTTGTTCCAGCTCAGCCAGTCCTGTGTTTGCAGGATCATCAACAATTGTTTCTACCTTGCCTTCAGGAATCATCCCATCATGTTCTTTATCAACATTTCCAGTCTGGATTTCATCGGCTGCTTGTTGCTTGTCTGTTGTCATGGTTTTGCCTTTCCAATTAGTTCATATTCTCAACTATCAAAATATGGGGTTTAGCTGGCGGGATTCAAGGGCAACACTGTGTGAAAAGTGTCTGAAATCAACCAGTAGATGATTTACCAATTGCTCGGACTAGCCGTTCATGCTAATTTTGCCGAATGTTGCAGCATCTCCATATTCGGAACTTCGCCATTATCGATAAAATCGAACTGGATTTGAGTTCAGGTTTTACCACTATTAGCGGAGAAACCGGAGCCGGCAAATCCATTATGGTTGATGCGCTGGCCTTCCTGCTGGGTGCCCGAGCCGAGCGAAACTGGGTTCGAAGCGGAACTAAGGGCGCTGAAATTGTTGGTGACTTTAATCTCAAAGCAAATCCTGAAGCAAGCAAATGGCTTCAGGAAAATGAACTCGAAGAAGACCAGCAGTGTTTGCTCCGACGCAGCCTATTAGCAGCAGGCGGCTCACGCGCATGGATTAATGGACGTCCGGTTACACTTAATCAGCTGCAAAGCCTTGCCAGCCAGTTAATTACCATTCATGGACAACATGAACATCAGCATTTACTGGATCCGGCTCAGCAGAGACAACTACTGGATCATTGGGGTCAATCAGAACAACTAACAGCTACAGTTGCAGACAGCTTTAATCGTTGGAAACGAACTAAAAGCCGTTTACAAACACTCATCGATACCCCGGCTACAGATCCCCAGTATTTACAGTTAATGCGATATCAAATTGACGAGTTAGAGCGTGAAGCACTGAGTACAGAGGAATATCAGCAAACTTCTGAAGAACACCAGCGCCTTGCACATGCTGAAGACCTGCAACAGGGTCTTGCAACTGCATTAGCAGCTCTAAATAACGAGAACCACGGTGCAGCAACAGGCCTGCAGTCTGCTCTGGCTAGTCTGCAACCACTGTTAAACCTGGATCTTGATATAGCGGCTGATATCCTTGAAGTACATAACATGCTGACAGAAGCCGCGATTAATCTTGAAGAAAGCCAAACTGGCTTAAATTCAACGCTTAACCGCTGCGAGTCAGACCCTCAGCGTCTACAGCACCTGGATACACGACTATCGCAACAACATTCTCTGGCACGCAAGCATCAAGTTGAACCAGCAGACCTCCAACAGCAGCTAGAGGTCCTCACACAACGTGTGAAGCAGATGTCACAGAGTGATGAAATGCGCGCAAAATTGGAGTCTGAGCTCGAAGGCGAGGCCCAAAAATACCTGCGGCAGGCTATAAAACTCTCAAAGCAACGCACAACTACTGCAGATAAAATCAGTGGCAAAGCCAGTGAATTGCTACAAAGTCTCGGTTTCAACGGAGCACGTATTCAGATTGAGGTAGAGGCTGATAAAGATGCTGAACCGCGAAGTTATGGAATTGATACTATCCGTATTCTGGTCAAAACGAATCCGGGCCAGGCATTTGGCTTATTACAAAAAATCGCATCTGGTGGTGAGCTTTCAAGAATATCATTGGCCTTACAACTGGCTACCCGCCAATTGAGTGCTGAACAAGCCGACCTGGCCGGGGTTACGCAGATCTATGATGAGGTCGATGCTGGAATTGGTGGTGATACCGCAAACAGGGTTGGCGCTATGCTTTCTGAATTGGCAACCAACGGCCAGGTATTATGCGTGACTCACCTGGCTCAGGTAGCAGCTCGAGCTAACACCCACTATCGGGTTAACAAAGATAGCGATGCTGACAGCACTATGGTGAGTGTACTGAAGCTTCAAAAAACAGAACGCGTGGATGAAATTGCCCGGATGTTATCCGGTAAACTTTCAGACAGCAGCCG
>CAXMRK010000091.1:0-4312 GCA_964195815.1 uncultured Acidimicrobiia bacterium
ATTAATGCAAAGCGCCATTTGCCTGTTCCATCAGCGTTTTTCCACTAACACCGCACCTATTTGGAAATATGCACAGCCCTTCCGTTTTCTGGCCCATAACGGTGAGATCAACACAATTTCTGCTAACCGTCGTTGGTCAACTGCACGTAAGAAAAAACTATTTACTCCATTGATACCGGATTTGACTCAATTGAGCCATGTTGTAAATCAAAGCGGTTCTGACTCGTCTTCACTGGATAATATGCTGGAAGTATTACTAGCCGGAGGTATGGATATATTCCGTGCGCTGCGGTTACTTATACCACCGGCATGGGCACACCGTAAGAACATGGACCCGGAGCTGCGTGCATTTTACGAATTTAACTCCATGCATATGGAGCCCTGGGACGGGCCTGCCGGTGTGGTTATGACCAATGGTAGTAAAGTGGCCTGTAATCTGGACCGCAATGGTCTTCGTCCAGCACGCTATGTCATCACCAAAGACCGCATCCTTACGGTTGCCTCAGAAGTTGGCGTTTGGGATTACAAAGAAGAAGATGTGATTGAAAAAGATCGAGTTGGTCCCGGTGAAATGCTCGCTGCCGATACCGCAACGGGTGAAATTTGGCGGACCACTAAAATTGATGACCGCTTGAAAGGCCGCCATCCATACCTTGAATGGTTACGTGAAAACACCATTCGTTTGCGTTCTAATAAAAAGCTTGAGCAAGAAGGTGCTGACCGCTACATCGCAAGTGATATTGAGCAATTACCTATTTATGAAAAATTGTTTAATCTGAGCACCGAAGAACGTGATCAAATTATTGAGGTCATGGCAAATAAATCTCAGGAGCCAACCGGCTCTATGGGCGATGACACACCCATCGCAGTACTTTCACACAAATCCAGAAGCCTTTATGACTATTTTCGTCAACAATTCGCCCAGGTAACAAACCCACCGATTGACCCCTTACGCGAGGCCTCGGTGATGTCATTGGAAATCTGCTTCGGGCGTGAGCACAATATTTTTTCAGAAACTAATGGCTTAGCGTACCGAGCAATCATCTCCAAGCCTATTCTTAATTACGCCAAACTGAAACAGCTAAAAGCTCTGGATCAAAAACACTACAAATTTCATCATCTCTCGCTCAATTACCCTAAAGATGGGGACTTGAAAACTGCTATTTCTCAACTCTGCGATCAGGCAGTTGAAGCCGTAGAAGATGGATGTGTAATTTTACAATTAAGTGACCGCGATATCAGCGAAGACAATCTGCCTATCCATGCAGCACTGGCGGTAGGTGCAGTCAATCAGCGCTTAGTTGAAGAGCATCTACGCTTAGACACCAATATCATTGTTGAAACAGCTACCACCCGAGATGCACATCATTTTGCGGTGTTGATTGGCCTGGGTGCAACTGCCATTTATCCATACCTGTCCCTACAGGTGATCAACCAGTTAGATATAAGTGGCAAACTAAAATTTGATCTGTTAACAGCACGTATTAATTATTTCAAAAGCATCAATAAAGGTTTGCTTAAAATCCTCTCAAAAATGGGGATTTCAACAATTTCCAGTTACCGCAATGCTCGCTTATTCGAGATAATCGGCCTCGGTCAGGAGGTCACTGATTTGTGCTTTACCGGGATGCCATCAAGGATAGGTGGGGCAACTTTCGAAGACCTGCATCAGGACAATTGGCGCAATCATCAAAAAGCATGGAATGCCCGCTTCGGTATCGAAAGAAGCGGTCAACTGAAATATGTGCACGGCGGCGAATATCATAGCTATAACCCCGATGTTGTCAGCTTGCTCCAGCAGGCAGTTAACAGTGGTGAACCCAGTGATTACCAAATCTATGCTGACACAGTAAATCAGCGGCCCATCTCATCGCTGCGGGATCTGATGCAGTTAAAACTAGCAGACACACCGCTAACATCAGAGCAACTTGAACCGGTCGGCAATATTCTTAAACGCTTTGATTCTGCCGGTATGTCTGTCGGCGCACTTAGCCCGGAAGCTCACGAGTCTCTGGCAATTGCCATGAACCGCATAGGTGGACGCTCTAATTCCGGCGAAGGCGGTGAAGATTCTACCCGCTTCAATACCGAGCGCAATTCAAAAATCAAACAAGTTTCGTCCGGCCGCTTTGGGGTTACAGCGCATTATCTGGTTAACGCTGAAGTGTTGCAAATTAAGATTGCTCAAGGCGCTAAACCTGGTGAAGGCGGACAACTGCCTGGTGCAAAAGTCACTGCTGAAATTGCTGAACTGCGTAACTCCACACCAGGCGTGACTCTGATTTCACCGCCACCACATCATGATATCTATTCGATTGAAGATCTCGCTCAATTAATCTTCGATCTGAAGCAGGTCAATCCGGAAGCCTATGTTTCTGTGAAACTGGTTTCAGGACCCGGTGTGGGCACCATCGCCGCTGGCGTTGCCAAGGCCTACGCTGACATGATCACAATTGCCGGACATGATGGTGGCACTGGTGCCAGCCCTTTGAGCTCAGTTAAATATGCAGGCACCCCCTGGGAACTCGGTCTGGCTGAAGCTCACCAGGCATTGGTGGAAAATAACCTGCGAGACAGGATTTGCCTGCAGGTAGATGGTGGTTTTAAAACCGGGCTCGATGTAATCAAAGGCGCAATTTTAGGCGCAGACAGTTTTGGCTTTGGCACCGCGCCTATGATCGCTCTGGGCTGTAAATACCTGCGCATTTGTCATTTAAATAATTGTGCTACCGGCATTGCCACGCAAAATAAAACCCTGCGTGAAACACACTTCCATGGTTTACCTGAAAAAGTCATCCAATATTTTGAGTTTGTAGCTAATGAAACTCGCGAATGGTTGAGTAAACTGGGGGTTGCCAGTCTGGATGAATTGATTGGGCGAACTGATCTGTTGCGTTTACTTCCGGGTGTTACAGCCAAACAACAACATCTTGATTTGAGCAATATTCTAAATGCTGCCAAACGTCCAGCATCAGGCCCGGCACATTATATGGGCTTGCGTAATCACCCCTATGATAAAGGCGAGCTTAACCAAAAAATCCTGGCCGATGTTCAAGCACTGATGGGTACCAATACACTGATCTCACTCAACTATCCGATCAGAAATTATGACCGCTCAGTGGGTGCCTCTTTGGCTGGCTTCCTCGCCAAACAAAGCGGCTATGAAGCCGAATTCATGGAGCTCAACTTTAAAGGTACAGCGGGGCAAAGTTTTGGTGTTTGGAACTATTCGGGAATGAACCTTAACATCGAAGGCGATGCTAACGATTATGTCGGCAAAGGCATGTCTGGTGGAACACTATGTGTATACGCACCAGAGAATGTCCAGTATGTTGCCAGCCGTGGCACGATCATCGGCAATACCTGTCTCTACGGCGCTACCGGAGGCCGTTTGTTTGTTGCGGGGCAAGCTGGTGAAAGGTTCGCTGTGCGGAATTCTGGTGCAACGACTGTGGTCGAAGGTGTGGGTGATCACGGCTGCGAATATATGACTGGTGGCATCGTTATCATACTAGGCCCTGTTGGTGAGAACTTTGCCGCTGGCATGACCGGAGGTCTGGCAATGGTATTGGATACCAATGATGTGCTCGAAAAACAAGCCAATATGGAGTTAGTCGAGATCACCAATATGGTGGATAGTGAGTCGAATAAATATGCAGAGCTGTTAGCTGAGTTAATTAACAAACATATCGAAAAAACCAACAGCCCCTGGGCACAAAAAATTGTTGCTAATTTCGACAATTATCTTGATGCCTTCAAACTGGTTATTCCAAAGCCTTCATCTGGGCAGGCAAAAATGGAAAGCCCGGCGGCAGCAGTTCCCCATTCCAGAACCATCCCGCTCAGGAGTGTCGAATGAAATCGAATCTGTTTGAAACTCGCTTTGACCCCAGTGACACACTAACCTTTCTGAAATTTGAGCGGGGTGGTATCGCTAAACGCGATAGCAATAAACGCCGTTTTGATTTCAAGGAAGTCTATCGGGATGCCAGCGGTGATGATCTTTGTCAGCAATCAGGCCGTTGCCTGGATTGTGGCAATCCGTACTGCGAATGGAAATGTCCCTTGCATAACTATATTCCAAACTGGCTGGAACTGGTTTCTGAAGGACAATACCAGCAAGCGGCTGAATTAATGCATGAGACCAACCCACTGCCGGAAATCTGTGGACGCGTCTGCCCACAAGACCGCTTGTGTGAACAGGCCTGTACTTTAAATACTGGTTTCGGCGCAGTCACTATTGGTGCAATCGAAAAAAACATTTCAGACCGCGCTCTTGCAAATAATTGGCGGCCTGATTTAAGCCATATTA
>CAXMRK010000092.1:0-4276 GCA_964195815.1 uncultured Acidimicrobiia bacterium
TTGGCCAGGGTAAAGAAAATGTGCGCAAATTCCTACTTGAGAATCCTGATATCGCCGATGTGATTGATGCGGGTATTCGGGAAAAACTGATGCCTAGCAAAGCACCACAGGGCGAGACCAAAGAGTTAGATGCTACTGAAGCTAAGTCTTACTGTCAGTACACATAAGTGCCCGCTAGAGTACAGTGAAATCGGATTTTGATAAAACGGCCTGGTCTGCTGCCTATACCCAGGCCGTTCGTTTATTGTCTGCAAGGGAGCATTCGCTGCATGAGTTGCGCCAGAAAATGCAAACCAAAGGGCATCAGCGCGATCTAATCGAAGCAGTTCTGGAATACTTGTGTGAACGGGATATGCAGAGTGATGAGCGTTATACAGAAGCGTTTATCCGTAGCCGAATAGTTCGCTTGCAGGGACCGATGAAGATTCTTGCGCAGTTATCGCAGCGTGGAATTCGGGTGAATAAGCTCGAGACTTATTTGCCAGCAGAGCATAACTGGGACTCATTAGCTGCTGAAGTCTTAACTCGCGGCCCGGCAATTTCTGCTGAGAGCCGGCAAAAACTTGTGGAAAAAGCGTATCGCCGACTGGTAAATCGGGGTTTTAGTCATGCACAGGCGATGAATGCAGCAAAAAACCTGCGTTAAGCCACCAGTTGCCTGCAAGATCGCACTATCAGTACAAAAACTACTAAAATTCAGTCATTAATCTACACTAATATCCTTATAATACAAAAATGAAATCTACAGCCGAAATACGTCAAGCCTATCTGGATTACTTTGCTGCACACGAGCACCAGATTGTTCCCAGTAGTCCACTTGTGCCAGGAAACGATCCAACATTGCTATTTACCAATGCCGGTATGGTGCAATTTAAAGATTTATTTCTGGGTTCAGAAAAACGCGATTACAAACGCGCGACCAGTTCGCAACGCTGTGTGCGCGCGGGTGGTAAGCATAATGATCTCGAAAATGTAGGTTATACCGCACGTCACCACACATTTTTTGAAATGCTGGGTAATTTTAGTTTTGGCGATTACTTCAAAAAACAGGCGATTGATTATGCATGGGATTTTTTGACTAATGTCCTCGGCATGCCAGCAGAAAAACTCTGGGTAACTGTATTTGAAGAAGATGATGAAGCTGCAGATATTTGGATTAATCATATTGGAGTAGATCCAAACCGCGTGTCTCGTATCGGCGCCAAGGATAATTTCTGGTCGATGGGTGATACCGGTCCCTGCGGACCCTGCACTGAAATATTTTATGATCATGGGCCTGATATTGCAGGTGGTCCACCGGGCACCCCAGAAGAAGACGGTGACCGCTATATCGAAATCTGGAATCTGGTGTTTATGCAGTTTGATCGATCCTTAGATGGAAGCATGGTCAATTTGCCCGCGCCTTCAGTAGATACCGGTATGGGTCTTGAACGCCTGGCGGCTATTTTGCAGGGTGTGCATAGCAACTACCAAATTGATTTATTTCAGGCTCTGATTGCAAGAGCTGCTGAGTTAACTGCTTGTGATGACCTGGAGAATGACTCCCTAAAAGTTATTGCTGATCATATTCGTGCCTGTGCTTTTCTGGTAGTTGATGGTGTATTACCGGGTAATGAAGGCAGGGGGTATGTCCTCCGTAGGATAATCCGCCGTGCTATTCGACATGGCTATAAGCTGGGTCAGAAACAGCCATTTTTTGCAGCTATGGTGCCGGTTCTGGTTGAACAGATGGGTGGTGCATATCCTGAATTAGCGCTTAAGACGGATCAGGTTCAACAGATTTTATTAAAAGAAGAAAAACGCTTTGCGGAAACATTAGAGCAAGGTATGCGTTTGCTGGATGGTGTCCTGAGTGAGTTATCAGGCAATGAAATTCCAGGCGAATCAGTGTTCAAACTTTACGATACTTTTGGTTTCCCTCTCGATTTAACTGCAGATATTGCCCGAGAGAAAGGTTTGAAAGTTGACCACGCAGGTTTTGATACTGCAATGAACAAGCAACGTGAACGAGCACGCGCTGCTGGGCAGTTTAATACTGCTCAAAGTATTTCCGCAGATGTGGTCAAAGATTTGGCCGCAACTGATTTTACCGGGTATACAGAGTCCAGTACTAAGGGGACAAAGCTGTTAGCCATTTTGGTCGACGGCAAGACCCAGTCAAGCCTGAATAGCGGTGAACAAGCGACTTTAATTTTAAATAAAACCCCGTTTTATGCAGAATCGGGTGGGCAAGTAGGTGATATAGGCCGCTTGCTGGGTCAAGGTAGTTTATTTGAAGTCACTGATACCCAGAAGCTGGCAGGTACGTATCATGCCCATCTTGGTGAACTCAAATCAGGGCAGTTACATACAGGTGACGAATTAAGCGCTGAAATTGATAAGCCCAATCGACAGAGTATTCGTCGACATCATTCTGCTACACATCTACTGCATGCGGCTTTAAGAAATTTACTCGGTACACATGTTGAACAAAAGGGCTCATTAGTTACCGCCGAGAAACTGCGTTTCGATTTTTCGCATTCCAACCCGGTAACACCAGCACAATTACGTGAAATAGAGGCTCAGGTGAATCAGAAAACGCTGGCTAACATTCCTGCACAGACTGCGGAGATGAGTTATGACGAGGCACTGGACGCTGGAGCAATGGCACTTTTTGGTGAAAAGTACGGTGAGAATGTTCGGGTAATGCAATTCGATGATTATTCAGTTGAACTCTGTGGTGGCACACATGTGCAGCGTACAGGTGATATTGGGCTGATTAAAATTACCTCAGAAACCGGTATTGCGTCCGGTATTCGTCGTATTGAAGCCGTTGTTGGTGAACAAGCCGTAGAATGGATCCAGCAGCAGACCGAAAGAACGACTGGAGTCGCCAGTTTATTAAAGGCCAATGTTGATGATGTTCCAGAGAAAGTTAAGCAGTTGCTGGAGCGACTCAAACACGCTGAAAAAGAAAATTCTCGGCTGGAATCAAAGTTGGCCTCCTCATCGGGTGTTTCATTAGCCGATAAAGTGTATGAGGTAAACGGAATCAATGTTCTAGCGGAACTTCTACCCACCGGTGATATGAAAATCATTCGTGAAACAATGGACAACCTGAAGTCCAGGCTAGATGATGCTGTCATTCTGTTAGCTGGTCTTGATGGTGATAAAGTCCGCCTGGTTGCTGGGGTCAGCAAAGCTTTGACAGATACCTATAAAGCGGGTGCTTTGGTAAATCATGTAGCCCAACAAGTTGGTGGCAAGGGTGGTGGTAGACCAGACTTAGCACAGGCGGGAGGAACTGATGCCAGTAAGCTCTCAGAAGCAATAGCCAGTGTTAAACAATGGGTTATTGATCAAAATTGAGTGAATTAACGATCAAAGGTGCAATTGTCGTGACTAATGGCAATGGTATGTTTGGGCAGAAAATTTGATAATGTTGTAGAATAATGCTGTCTAGGACTATTTGTTTTTAGGCTTATGACATTTAAATGATTCTGCAATTAGAGTCAGGAAGACAACAGACTGGTTTCAAGGGGTTTTAGCCAGTGTGTTCCGCAGTTGCTTTTACTGTAAATGGATTACAGCAAGGGTGACATGGATCAGCGGACAAAGGGAGTAAAATATGCTGATTTTAACGAGACGTGTAGGGGAAAAACTGATCATTGGCAATGATGTTACCGTGACTGTGCTGGGTGTAAAAGGCAATCAAGTTAGGGTGGGAATCAATGCTCCACGGGAAGTTCAAGTGCATCGGGAAGAAATTTTTAACCGAATTCACGATAAAGAAGCGAGTTTGAATGGTTCTGGTGTAGACCCAGACACAAACTAAGCGCTTTTTACCCTTTACCAATTCACCAGAAACAGGTATCCTTTGCGCCCTTGATTGCGTAGGCTGTCCTGTGTTCAAGGAAATTCTATTAAGACTTCTGCCTGCTTGATTATTCAGTGGCAAAAAGACTTTTAAACTAGATAATAGAATAGTAAAATCAAAAATTACGGAGAGGTGGCCGAGCGGCTGACCAGTTTGTCTGGAACAAACTGGAACGCAGAGCAAAGCGAGGCGGCCCGAAGGGCGAAGAGGGCACGACTGCATGGATGCAGGAGGTAGAGCAATGCAGGAGCAATTGCCGAGGATGCCCGGAGTAACGCGCTCCCCTTGAGACTCGCAGAGTCTCTGGAGTGAATAGATTACTCAATATATAAGACGTTAATGAGTAATATAAATGAATACGGAGAGGTGGCCGAGCGGCTGAAGGCGCTCCCCTGCTAAGGGAGTAAGGGTTTAAAAAGC
>CAXMRK010000093.1:0-6679 GCA_964195815.1 uncultured Acidimicrobiia bacterium
ATTAAATCACTACACAGCCAGGTCGCTGCGAGTAAAACAAAATACTGAAAAACAGGTTTCACGTGGCATGCTGCCTTTGGCCTGCGCTGGATTTAAAACTGTAGCAGCAGTCATTAAGCATGTTAAATCCATAGCATTAGATGATTATCAGCCGTTTCATTTAGTTGCAATGGGCTTCGATAATGCTCAGGTTTATACCTGGAATGGCGCTGAAGCTAGCATAGGTACTTTAAATTCCGATGGTGCGATGTTGACAGCTTCGGCCTACCAATCTGAATTTATTGCCGAAACTAGAGCCCAGCTTTTTTCGGCATTAGTTGGCGAGATGGGAACTGCGCAAGCCGATCAACTCGAAAGCTTTCACTGCTTCCAGAGTGATGATGGTAGCAGTGGTATTCGCATGAAACGTGTTGATGCCTGTACTCACAGCATTTCACGAATCGAGGTTTCCAATAAAGATAAACGGGTGTACTTTGAATATTCACCTCAGCAGGAAATCCATCCAGATGGGGCTCCCCAAAATTGTTTTCTGGAATTGCAGGCACAGGTGTTTCCTACATGAGCCAGGATGAACGTCCTTTTAATCAGCCTGAAAGTTTTTCTGGAAAATTTGCATTTGCAGTGATTTACTGGCTGCAAGTTCAAAATTAAGCTCTAAATTGACAAATCCATTTGAAACCTGCTGGAGCGAGGTGGCACAGTAAGCCCCTTTGCTGCAAGCCAGGCTGGATTAAATAATCTTGATTGGTAACGGCTGCCATTATCAGTGAGTAATGTAACAATGGTTTTTCCCGGTCCCAGCTGGCCTGCCAACCAGACAGCGGCAGCAACATTGAGACCGGAAGATGCGCCGACCAGCAGGCCTTCGTGATGGAGTAGGTGATAAACCATATCGACTGTTATCTGATCACCAATAGTCACTGCTGTATCCAATTCAGTTCCCTGTAGATTGGTGGTGACGCGTCCATTGCCAATACCTTCAGTGATTGAGCCATCCCCATTCATCTGTAATTCTCCGTTTAGCACCCAACTTGCCAATACACTCCCCGTTGGATCCGCCAGCGCAACACAGATGTTTGGCTTTTGTTGTTTTAAATAACGACCAATACCAGCGAGTGTGCCACCGGTCCCTGTGGCACAAATAAATCCGTCGATTTTCCCATCGGTCTGCTGCCATATTTCAGGACCAGTAGTATTGAAATGAGCATCTCTGTTTGCTGTGTTATCAAATTGATTTGCGCATACAGAATTTTCTGTTTGCTCAGCAATTCTTCTGGCGACATGGACATAATTTTCCGGGTTTTTAAAGGGGACGGCAGGAACAGGAATGACCTCAGCGCCAAGCAACTTTAAATTATCTATTTTTTCCTGTGATTGAGTTTCCGGAATTACGATAATGCATTTATATCCACGCGCATTACAGATGTGTGCCAAACCAATACCTGTGTTTCCTGCAGTGCCTTCTATTACACTGCCACCTGGCTTCAGTAAACCGGATTTTTCAGCTTGTTGAATTAATGAATATGCCGCACGGTCCTTAACAGAACCTCCAGGGTTCATAAATTCAGCTTTTGCCAAAATCTGACAGCCAGTGAGTTCACTCAGCGTGTTTAATTTTATTAACGGGGTGTTTCCAATAGCACCTGTGAAACCTTCGACAATATTCATTTCGTAATCCAGCTTTGTTATATATTATTTAGTATGAATGTATAAGACCGTATTTTTTCAATTATCTTACTAAATCCAGTTAGAAACTAGCGTGACATTTTTTCAGGCTTATCTATTACCTTTAGCCCATGTGGTCATCTTAGTGAATCGCATACACTGCTCTGACTTAATCAGGGAAATCATTCCAATGAAAAATAAACTCTTGATTGCCATGGCAATCCTCATCTCACTCTCATTATCCAGTTTTCTGTCTGCAGAAGAGCAAAAATCACCAGACTGGGTGGAACGATCGAATGCGATTGCTTACAAAATTATGGAATCAAACGCCAAATTTGCGCCTGAGTTTTCTGGACAAATGGGGATTACAGGTTATGACGAAGATATCTTTGACCTTGGCGACAATTTGTTCGAAAGACAGATTGAAAATGACCAGAACAATTTAAAAATGCTGAAAGAGCACCTGGCCGTCGAAAAGGATTCTCGCGTTCGTCAGGATCTGGAAATCATGATCAAGAGTACAAAGGACAGTATTGAAAACAATACTATTGAATACGAGAAAGTACTGCCCTATGCAAACATTACCCGTCTGATTTTTGCCGGTTTTAACGGTTTGCTAGATAAGCAGGTTCCGTTTGAAAGACAGAAAGCCGCACTGGTACGCTTGCGTAAATACACCGGCCAGGAAGAAGGATTTCAGCCTTTAACAGAGCGCGCGAAGATTCTATTAACAGAGCGCAATTCAATTGCAGGCTTAATTAAACCTTTCCGTGGTGAAGTGGAGCAAGATATTGAGCGTTCACCACAATTCATTGCGGGTTTGCGCGAAGTATTCGAATCAACGGACCTTACAGGTTGGGAAGACTCTTTAATGGTTTTGCAGTCACAACTTGGTGAATACAACGACTGGGTTAAAGCTGAAATTTTACCGAATACACGAGAAAGTGCAGCATTGCCACGTGAGCTGTATGAATTACAGTTAAAAAACTATGGGGTTGATGCATCGCCTGAAGAATTAATGAAAATTGGTCAGATTGCATTTATGAATATTCGCAATGAGATGATTGCACTCGCACCTTTGGTGGCCAAAGAAAAAGGTTATAAAACTAATGATTATCGTGAAGTGATCAAACTGCTGAAAAAAGAGCAGGTCCACGGTGATGCCTTAATGGAAGGCTATGTCGATGTGATGAAAGAACTGGATAAAATTATTGCTGAACAACACTTAGTAAGTTTGCCAAACGAACCAGCCCGGGTAAGGATGGCGACCGATGCTGAAACTGCACAACAACCCGCAGCGCACCTTGATATTCCACGTTTAATTGGAAACACAGGTGAGTATCCAGAGTTTATTGTGCCAAAAATTCAGCAGAATGAAGATGGTACCTGGCCACATAGTGATTATGCTTTTCCAGCAATGATGTGGACATTATCTGCCCATGAAGCACGCCCAGGACATGAAATGCAATTCACTACTATGCTCAGGGGTGGGGTTACTACTGCCAGGGCATTGTTTGCATTCAACTCTGCCAATGTTGAAGGTTGGGCATTATATGCTGAGTCCATTGCAAAACCGTATATGCCTCTAGATGGTCAATTGATTTCACTCAAAGCCAGATTATTAAGATCTGCACGGATCTGGTTAGATCCCATGTTAAACCTTGGGTTAACCACTCCGGAAGAAGCAAAGCGTGTGCTCATGGAAGAGGTGGTAAATGATGATCTTAGTGCGCAAACTGAAATAGATCGTTATACCTTCCGTTCACCCGCTCAGGCAACCGCTTACTATTATGGTTTTGAAAAATTATTGGGGCTGAGGGCAAGAACAGAAATGAAACTTAAAGATAAATTCGTTGCTCAGGAATTTCATGATTTTATTCTGGCTCAAGGGCTATTACCACCTGAAGTATTGGATCGGGCCATCACAAATGAGTTTATTGCACCTAGATTAAAAAAATAATTGCAGTTAACAATACTGACCAAAACCCGCACAGGATGTCTGTGTGGGTTTTTTTAATTGTATCGTCATTTACTGTAGGATCAGGCTGAAACATTATTCCAATTCAGGAAAATATAAAAAGGATCTGCTAGTCTTAACATGTGGTATTAAATGCAATAAGTATAGTGTCTGTAATTTATCTCTATAATTTGCTAAGAATAGAATCTGGTAAAGATGAATAAAAGGGAAAACTTATGCTTGTGGAGCGCTTAATAAAAACCATACTCATACTAGTGTTGAGTTCTTTGCTCATCAGTTTTAATTCGTTACAAGCGGACACTCTACCGTTATCGGCAACGACGGGGTCGCAACCTAATTCTGCTTATTCCGCATTGAATCCAAATCTGGACTTGCTCGGGCGTTGGTATGGCGGTCCGGTATATTCAAGTGTCGCCTCTGGTGACTATGTGTATTTTGGAACTGGCGGAGGAGTTCGCATTCTGAAGACACAAAAGTCCACTGCTAAGGGCTCTACTAGCTGGCACGAAGTATCGGCTATCGCATCTTTTGGTGTGGTCCGTGACCTTGATGTGTCGGGCAAGTTTCTCTATGTGGCAGATGATGGTGGCGCCTTGAGAGTAGTAGATATTTCGAAGCCAGAAAATCCAAAAGAAAGAGGGCATGTTGAGTTACCAGATTTTATCAGGGCGGTTTCAATTGAAGGGCATTATGCATATCTAGCTGCAGGTTGGGCTGGCCTTATTATCGTAGATATTTCCGATCCTGATAGTCCCAGCCTTGTTCACTCTCTTAAATCTGTTGGTTACATTACTGATGTTCACGTAGATAATTCTTTAGCACTGGTGGCAGGTCATGCATCTGGACTGCGGATTGTGGATGTGTCGACACCTTCTAAACCTGTTGAAATTGGACAGCATGAACTTCCTGGGCAGGCTCATGGTGTCTATGCACTTAATCAGCGTGCGTATGTTGTTAGTCTGGACACACCAGAGGGCGATAATGTAGGTGGCATGACAATTTTTGATATTACAACGCCTTCAACACCAAAACAGCTCGGTTTTCAGCAATTAATATATGGAGCTGAGCGAATTTGGGTCGAAGGGAAATTTGCCTACCTGGCGGCTGTTGCAAATGATGCGGGCTTGATCATAGTTGATATTTCAAACCCATCTGAACCACAGCGGCTTGGAAGCTACAAAGATGCCACATGCTCTGAGTCGGTTACGGTTGTCGGCCAATTCGCATTCCTTGCTCATGGAGACAAAGGCATGGAAATTATTGATATCTCAGCTCCTTCAGCGCCAATAGTAGCTCAGCATATCAATGCAGCAGGATTGGCTCGGGGTGTGAATGTAAGAGATACCTTCGCCTATATTGCAAATGGCTACACTGGATTAAGGATATTGGATGTCTCCGACCAGTCGATGGTTAAGGAGATTTCCAATTTGCAAACCTATAGAGCAGTGGGTGTGGATGTCTCTGGTGCATATGCCTATCTTGCAGAGGATTGGGCCGGTATGAAAATTGTTGATATTTCCGAACCGAAAGCACCTCAGCTAGTAGGGGAATGGAATACTCCCGGAAATGCTGAAGAAATAACTATTTCCGGAAGCTATGCTTTTATTGCCGATGGGCCTTCCGGCCTGCGAATTATCGATATTTCAGATCCGCTCCAACCAGCAGAAATCAGCGCTTTTGATACACCAGGTTACGCATGGGATGTTGATATTGAGGATGGCCTGGCATTTGTAGCTGATGCTGATAAAGGACTGAGGATCATCGATATATCAAAGCCTTTTGTGACCGCAGAGATAAGTTATCTGATTCCTGATAGGGAGCGGTTTGAGGCTCGTGCGGTTGATGTAATCGGTGACCTTGTCTATGTGGCAGCGGGTTACTCTGGTTTTAGTATCATTGATGTTTCAGATCCTCAAAACCCTGTTGAACTGGGTTATCTCGATACTCCTGGAAGTGCGCGTACCATCGAGGTTTCTGGTTCATATGCTTATGTCGGGGATTTCAAATGGCTACGGGTGTTTGATATCTCACAGCCTGCTTCACCTAAGCAAATCGCAACTTATAAAATTCCTGCTCATATCACCAGCATTCATCCCCAGGGCTTAAAAGTTTATGTTGCTGCCAGTGAATCTGGCTTGATGATATTGGATGCCCAGACCAAATAGTTATTTATTGAGTTATCAGCCTGTCTGAAATAGCATTAACTTTCATCAGCTTGGAGTCAATTCAGGTGATTTTTAGACGCCTGTAGATTTTTTTTAAAAATGTACTATAGTTAATTTAGAGTACTAAGGAAGGCGGGGCACAGGCGCTTTCTAAGTACGGAAGTTTGAGAGAGGTCTGGTTCTCACAGGGGGCCAGGTCAGCAAGGCTGATAGTGGTAGTTTCGAAGCTGCAACAGCATGCGAACTCATAGTACCCGCAGCACCTGCAGTACCTGCAGCTGAATGATAATGGTTATGAATGATTAAGCACTAATTTCTGGGGTGTTGTTCGTGAATAAGCCGATGGCATCCTGGGGAGTTTTCCCTGTCAACGGATGCAATGTCCGCTGATACAGACGCAGATGGCACTTACTTCCCTTTCTGTGCCATATAAGTCGCCTGATTTACCCACTCCCGTTTGGGGGTGGGTTTTTTTAGTCCAGTGCGATTGTCTTTTAGTGAGTGCTGACCAGTTTGCCAGCATGCCCTGATCACGGATTCCTAGACCTTGCTGATTGTTGATTTCAGTTCAAGTCGGTGAGCATGCAGTAAGGGTTCTGTGTAACCACTCGGTTGTTGAGTCCCTTTAAAAATCAGATCGCTGGCAGCCTGGAAAGCTACACTGTTATCAAAATTTGGGGCCATATTATGATATAGAGGATCAGCAACATTTTGCTTGTCCACAATGGCTGCCATTTTTTGCAAGGTTTCGCGAATCTGGGCTTCACTACAAACGCCGTGGTGCAACCAATTAGTCAGGTGTTGACTGGAAATACGAAGTGTCGCACGGTCCTCCATCAGTCCAATATTATCAATATCCGGAACGGTTGAA
>CAXMRK010000094.1:0-4485 GCA_964195815.1 uncultured Acidimicrobiia bacterium
ACAGCACCGGTTGCTGCTGCTGTTGTTTCTGATGCCATCGCGGCACCTACCAACACCCCATGAGCCCATGATTTGGCCTCAAATACCAGTGGCACAAGCCGCTCGCGCCGACCACCGAAAACAATTGCTGAAATAGGTACGCCCTGTGGAGCTTCAGCCATTTCAGAGTATGAACCGCAGCGTTTGCTGGAAACAGTGAAGCGTGAATTAGGCTGAGCAGCCGGGCCATTTGCAGGATCATAATCATGTCCCTGCCAGTCTTTCGCTGGCACTCGATCATCCAGACCTTCCCACCAGGGTTGGTTATCTTCGGTTACACCAACATTTGTAAAAATTGTGTCCTGGTTCAACATTGCCAGTGCAGTTGGGTTGGTCTTTTCCGAAGTTCCAGGCGCAACACCAAAGAAACCAGCTTCTGGATTAATGGCCCACAAGCGACCATCCTCACCCGGACGCATCCAGCAAATATCATCACCGATAGTCCATATTTTCCAGCCTTTATAAGTTTCTGGTGGAATCAGCATTGCCAAATTAGTTTTACCACACGCTGAAGGGAAAGCCGCAGCGATATAACTAATTTCACCTTGCGGGTTTTCCAGCCCCAAAATCAGCATGTGCTCAGCTAACCAACCTTCGGTACGACCTTGATGTGCAGCGATTCTGAGGGCATGGCACTTTTTGCCAAGTAAAGCATTGCCACCATAACCGGAACCAATACTTTGAATTGATAATTCATCAGGAAAATGCATGATAAAGCGTCGTTCAGGGGACAAATCACCCAAGGAGTGCAACCCTTTAACAAACGAATTTTCTCGTTCGATACGTGCTAAAGCAGCAGATCCCATACGCGTCATAATGCGCATATTTGCTACCACATAAGGGCTATCAGAAATTTCAACACCGCAACGAGATAAAGGTGAATCAATCGGCCCCATACAATAAGGCATCACATACATGGTCCGACCCTGCATCGAACCCTTATAAAGATTGTTCATCTTTTCATGGGCTTCATCAGGCGCCATCCAATGATTATTGGGACCGGCATCTTCTTGATCTGGCGTACAGATAAAAGTTAGATGCTCAACTCTGGCCACATCATGTGGATCCGATAAATGCAGATAACAATTAGGGTGTGTTTCCGGGTTTAATTTGTGAAAGCCACCTGTTTCCACAAGCAGTTCTGTGATTTGTTGGTTTTCTTCAGCAGAACCGGTACACCACTGTATCTGATCAGGCTGAGTTAAGCTGGCAACTTCGCTTACCCACTCAGCCAGGGCCATATTGCTTGTCTCGGTGGACATATTTTCTTCCTGTGTAATCTTTAAAAAGGAGTAAATTCTACGAGTATGTCCTCATAGATATTTTTCTCGCCAAACCGAATATTATAACATTCCAGCGCTCTACTGATTGACTTCAAACAGTTGGAATCAAAGTATGAATAACATGCTCTAAATAAGGCTCAAAATTAATATTTTCAGGCTCAAAGGCCTGTTCCTGCTGCATTAGTTGCAGATAGCCAACATATGAGGCATAAGTCAGTCGAGCCCGAAACTCGGCCGCTGTATCTGTCATCCCCAAATCCCTGAATGCTTGAGATAAGTAATTGGTACGCCGCTCTGCAACAGCGGCCAGTACTGGTTCGACCAGGGGGTGGTCAGGGGCGAAACAAAGGGCAGTATAAACATCATGTGTAAACTGATTTATTTGTGTACTGCGACGGAAAAATACTATCAGACGTTCGCGAGGATCAGTGATTGTATCCAGAAGAATTTGAAGATTACGCTCATCATGTTCCAACCAGCGTGACAATGCCTGCTCGATCAAGGTCTGACGATTTGGAAAATGCCAGTAAAAACTACCCTTGGTAATACCCATGCGTCGCGCCAGACTTTCTACAGCGACGGCATTCACGCCTTGTTCTGCAATCAGCTCCAGAGCACCTCGCTCCCAATCTGCCGCCGTTAGTTTTTCTTTGTCGTTTTTCTGAGAATTTACCATATGATGTGATGTCTCGATGAATCAGCCTGCATTTTGCACGGATTAAATATCAGTATATTGTAACCAAGATTCAAGATAAAAGGACTCTACTTGAGCAGTTAATGTGGAGGCATCCATCAATGGGCTTTGCCGCATCCTCTCTCGCAAGCCTGTGGCAAGCTCTGTAAGCCTTTCGGGGTTATGATAAAGCTCCAATGCTTTGCGAATATAGTCTTCACGATCACTAGCAATTAATTCAGTTAAGCCAAGATTGCTTAGTTGGCTGGATGTAACCCGGCTGATGTGGCTATCACCTGCGATGGTTAACACCGGAATACCCATAATAAAGCCGTCACAATTGGTTGTGGTGCCGTTATAGGGAAAACTATCCAGCAATAAATCGACCTTTCTATAGCAGGATAGATGATCGCGACTACTGGAAACTCTACCCAAAAGATCTACCCGCTCTGTATCGATCCCTGCTGCTACAAGATCTTCCATCAAATCACGTCTTGCAGTTTTTCGGTCAACCAAACCATTTTTAATCAATAATCTCGATTCTGGTGCGGCCGTTAATATTTCTGCCCAGGTTTCCAGTAGCGGCTGATTAATCTTCAACATGTGGTTAAAACTGCCGAAAACAAAACCACCACCTGTTTGGTCAGGAGTAGACGCGGCTGGTAGATCTTCCGGGGGGGTGTAGACTGAAAAACTACCTTTCAAACGCAATAGTTTTTCAGAGCACAGGTCATCTGCCTGTGGTTGCGGATCGGTAATCTCATCAACTATTCGATAATCTATAACATCCAGACCACTGGTATTGGGGTATCCAATCCAGGCCATTTGGACAGGCGCTGCTCGTCGCCCCAAAACCCCCAAACGATGGCCACGTGAATAACCACTCAAATCCACTAATACGTCGATACGGTCTGCGAGTATTTGTTGATATAAAGCACTATCACCTAAATCAGCAACCGGTCGAAACACATCCACACAACGTTGAACTCGATGGCTCCAATTATCATCAATGCGTTGATTGTAGTACGCAAATATTTTAAATCTTTCGCGGTCATGGGCTTCCAATACTGGGGTAATAAAATATGCCACCGAGTGTTTCCGAAAATCGGCAGACAGGTAGCCAACACGTAATCGACGTTTTTCAATGGTTGCGGGCTTAAAATCAGTTTTTGCCGGCCCCAATTGCTGACGAATAACAGTTCCAGCAAGAATATGCGCCTGAGATACTTCCGCTGGCTTTAAATCTGCCAGATAATTTAATCCAAACAGCTTATTTGTTTGAGCCAATAGATGTTCAGGCTGAATTTTTAACGTGGTTTCAAAATGGGCCATCGCTGTAGCGCCGCGTCCATAGCAAGCCTGATCCCGACAGCCGAGATTATAGAAAGCATTGCTATAGCGTTCTTTTTGGCCTTTATTTATAGCTAACGAATGCTGATTTTTTTGCCACCAATTTGTAGCAGCCGCCAATAGAATCTCATATTCAGCTTCGGCATCGATCAACGCAGCTTCATTCTCTCCCCTGCTGCCCGGATACTGCCCAGCTACAGTTTCATACATTTGAATAGCAGCCTCAAACTCACATTCTTGGCGATCAAGCTCTATGCTTAAATTTTTAGTAACAGCTAAAAGATAGGCTGCCATTGCCTCATCGAGGCTACCGCAAAGCTGTAGCGCTACCGCCGAGTAATAATCAACCAGTTTATGCGGGCGTGCAGCTAACTCCTTAACCAGCAAAAGAGCCTGTTCTGGTTTATCTTGCTGCCAGGCCAAGCGCATGCGCCGATATACAGGATCCGGATTAAGGCAGTCGCTGTGTTGCCATTTAATTAAGATTTTTTCAGCTTTGGCTCTGCCGGCAATACCCTGCTGCTGTAATAACTTTACCTCCAGATCGTAGCGAGCCGGAGTTGGCGGCAGAAGACTTAACTGCTGCAAGGCGGCATCATTCTGACCCCGCTCTGTCAGCGCTCTGGCCTGTTCTAATATCTGCTGAGGGCTTTGTTTAGAGGTAACACCCGATTGTGCCTTACCATGACAGCGCTTGAATTTCTTACCGCTGCCACAGGGACAAGGAGCATTAAGACTGGTCATCTTTAAGGCTGGCTGGATAAATTTGCATTGAATGCGATTGTGGCGAGGCAGGCTGTTGCTGTCAATAAGATTACGAAATTTGTAAGCATTTCCTAAACAAACATCAACAAGATTAGATGTTGTTTAACATTGATACGTTTATACCAATACTCAAAACTAACCTATTCGATGAGATTTTTTCTCTGCAACAGCATCGCTTTGAGAAGAAAAACTAAAGCACCATACGCATGCGTATTGACAAGCAAAACTGAGTGGAACATACTTTAGGCCGATATAACATAATCATGTCGGAGATTAGACATTATTCAGGCATCGTTAATCAGCTCTGCTGAAACACTATAATTAGGACAAAACCATGTTTTTAACAATGTTTCTTAGTCTACTTGCAGTAACTCT
>CAXMRK010000095.1:0-4817 GCA_964195815.1 uncultured Acidimicrobiia bacterium
TCTGGGGTTGCGCCCATACCCTGAAAATAGGGTGGGTTACGAATATAGGTAGAATCATCTGCCCAGGTAAACATTTCACCTTCAGGTGATAACATGGATTTCCAGTTATCGTCACCATCAAATACACCCGCGTAGCTCTTGCGGAACATTTCTGGATCTATGTTCTCAGCTACGCATTGCTGAACTTCATGGCTACTCGGCCATATATCACGCAAGTAGACTGCCTCTCCGTTATTATCAAAACCCAGAGGATCATTAATCAGATCGGTATTGAGGGTGCCTGCAATTGCATAGGCAACAACCAACGGTGGTGAAGCCAGATAATTCATTTTCACATCGGCATGAATCCGACCTTCAAAGTTACGATTACCTGACAATACAGAACAGGCAACCAGATCATTCTGGCGAATGGCATCACCAACAGGACCGGGCAGTGGGCCGGTATTACCAATACAAGTTGTACATCCGTAACCAACGACATCAAAACCAAGTTTCTCCAGATCATCCAGCAAGCCGGCATGCTCGAGGTACTCAGTCACTACACGTGACCCTGGTGCGAGTGAGGTTTTCACCCAGGGCTTAACCTGTAAGCCACGGGCTGCCGCATTCCGCGCAATTAAACCGGCACCGAGCATAACTGCCGGATTGGAAGTGTTGGTACAACTAGTAATAGCTGCCACAACAACTGCGCCATCTTTCAGCTCAAAAGTCTTATCGTTCAATTGAACGGTAGGAGCAGGGCTGTCGTCGCTCCTGCCTGCAGATAATGGTTTCATATCACGCAGGTAGTCATGTTGTGCAGAGCTCAGTAAAACGCGATCCTGTGGCCGCTTAGGACCTGCCATGGAAGGCACTACAGTGCTCATATCAAGTTCGAGGGTGGCGCTATAATCTGCATCTACCGATGCGGCGGTATGGAACATGCCCTGCGCTTTGGCATAGGCTTCTACTAATGCGATTTGATCATCTTCACGACCGGACAGGCGCAGGTAGTTCAAGCTTTCCTCATCGATTGGGAAAATACCACAGGTGGCACCATATTCAGGCGCCATATTTGCAATAGTGGCTCGATCTGCCAGCGGCAGGTACTGCAAACCTTCACCAAAGAATTCAACAAATTTGCCGACCACGCCAAGTTCGCGCAACATCTGCACAATGGTTAAAACCAGGTCAGTTGCGGTTGCACCTTCAGGTAGCTTGCCGCTGAGTTTGAAACCAACTACTTGAGGAATAAGCATTGAAATTGCCTGTCCCAGCATGGCAGCTTCTGCTTCAATACCGCCAACACCCCAACCGAGAACACCGATGCCATTAATCATTGTTGTGTGTGAATCAGTGCCCACAACCGTATCCGGATAGGCGACAGTCTTGCCATTTTTCTCAGTTGCGAACACAACCCGTGCGAGATATTCCAGATTAACCTGATGCACAATACCTTTGCCTGGTGGAACAACATTAAAGTTAGAAAAGGCATTCTGCCCCCAACGTAAGAAACCATAGCGTTCGTTATTGCGCTGGTATTCCATTTTAGTATTGGCATCTAGAGCTGATTCGCTACCGTAATAATCGACCTGTACCGAGTGATCGATAACCAGTTCAGCAGGAGACAAAGGGTTGATTTTATTCGGGTCACCACCCAGATCACGCATCGCATCACGCATCGCTGCTAAATCAACAACAGCTGGCACACCGGTAAAATCCTGGAGCACTACACGTGATGGGGTAAATGCGATTTCTATCGAAGGTTCAGCCTTTGCATCCCAATTTAGTAATGCTTCAATATCGCTGCCAGTAACATCAACACCATTTTCATTCCGGAGTAAATTTTCCAACAAGATTTTTAGAGCGAACGGCAAACGATCCAGATTATATTTATCTGCCAGAGAGGGCAGGCTGAAATAATCCATTTCGCGGCCATTGACATTAAGCGTACTGCGAGTTGAAAAGGAATTGGTCATGATAATGCTCCTGAATGTTTCACTATTTGTTTGAGCATTAATTTGAGCCTGACCTGTGGGTGCAGAGTAGAACAAAATAATGCTTTTTAACGATTTAAATAATGCTGCGAATAACTGTTAATTATGCGGGATTTTAGACTAATTTAATAGCCAAACTTATCGGTAAAAACGCTAAACCTTAGTCTTATACACCGAGTAATTGACTACTGGCTTTGAGGATCTTCTTGCGCCCGAACATCAAATCGAATCGCGAGCCGCCCAATTGTACCCAGAGTCGCGCAGAGCGTAATCCGGCAAACAGCAGAGAACGTATCCAGCCAAGGGTACGTTCATTCTGTAAATATACTGGCTTGCCACTAACCATAATACGTGAAGACAAGGTGCTAATGGTTTGCTGATACAGCTCAGCCAGCGCCTCTACCCTGGTATCCCATGGGTTATCTTCATCTGTGCCCAGGTGCTGGATATCGATAAGCGACTGACCGACCAGCTCTCGCATTTTATTATTTTTACGATACTGTTTTTCCAGCTGGAGTAGCTCTATAGCATAGGCGAGACTTTGTGTATCCGTCTGATTTCCACTTAGCGAGCTATGTAGGGATTTTAGCCCTAAATTGACTCCGTACTCACCGGTATAAATATCTTCCGTTGTTTGTGGATGTAGTTCAAATAAGCTCTGAATACTCTGCTCAGCGGCATAGCCAGACCATTGGCCTGTAGTTGCTGCCTGGTGCACTAGTTCTGCTGCCTGAAAAACACCAGCAAGGGCTAATGTTTGCTCTTTTAGTTGTTGATTAATCATGCTTGAACTTCACTGCTTTCTATGACTCCACCACCCAGGCATTCTTCATCACGATAAAACACAATTGACTGGCCTGGGGTTACAGCCCACTGATTGTCGGTAAAAGTTACCTTACAAAATGATTCATCACAACTGGTAATTTGACATGCTTGATCTTGCTGACGATAACGAATTTTTGCACTCAGGTTTTCACCGATCACAGCTGCCGTTCCCGCAACCCAGCTTAATTCTGATATTTCAAGGTGATTTGAAAACAATAAGCTATGATCGTGTCCCTGACCAACAATTAACACGTTGTTCTGCATGTCTTTACTGAGCACGTACCAGGGTGCATCACTGGCGCCTTTAATACCACCAATGCCTAATCCCTGACGTTGCCCCAGGGTGTAATACATTAGCCCCTCATGCTGACCGATAAGCTGACCTTCAGGGCTGCGCATTTCACCCGGTTGTGCGGGCAGGTAGCGAGCCAGAAACGGGCGAAAATTTCGCTCGCCGATAAAACATATTCCAGTGCTGTCTTTCTTATTGTGAATTGCAAAACCCGCTTGTTCGGCCAATTCACGAACTTCAGGCTTTTCCAGTTCACCCACAGGAAATAAGGTCCTTTTTAGTTGCTGTTGACCCAGAGTGTAAAGGAAGTAGCTCTGGTCTTTATTTTGATCCAGTCCACGCAATAGACGATAGCGACCATCAATCTCATCCCTGCGAGCATAGTGTCCGGTGGCAATATGAGAACAACCTAAATCTTCAGCATGCTCAAGAAAGGTTTTAAATTTAATTTCTCTATTACAAAGAATATCAGGGTTTGGAGTTCTGCCAGCTTTGTATTCAGCCAGGAAATGCTCAAACACATAATCCCAGTACTCAGCAGCGAAATTTCGGGTGTAGAAGGGGATACCCAGTTTTTCAGCAACTGCAGCGGCATCCTTAGCGTCCTCTTCAGCAGGGCAAGTGCCCATACGGTCGTCTTCTTCCCAGTTTTTCATAAATAAACCAGAAGTATCAACCCCAGATCGACTCAGTAATAATGCAGCAACGGAAGAATCCACACCACCTGATAAACCTGCCATTACCTTCATGCTTGTTTTTCCATTACTGATAACCGTTAAATCTCATTGCTATGAATATGCGGGCAGGGTGATCGCTTTCAAGGAGTATCTGTTGATTTCCCATAAAACTCCTGACTTAGATGTGCTAAATCTGGATGTCATTTTAACAAAATCTGAGGCCGGCTGATGTAAAGCTAAAACTTAATCTAAGATAATTTCTACTTAAACTTCTTATCTATATGATATATATATATTTTATAAAATTAGCTTCAAGTTTTGTCAATGCATGCTCTTGCACATGAAGTTAGCTGTAATACAATGTGCTTATGAGTACTACTGATAACAACTACGAAAATGACCTGGCACTGGATGAGGTCCGTCTGGAACTGGAGCCGCCAAAACTGTATAAGGTCATGCTGCTAAATGATGATTACACCCCGATGGAATTTGTGATTGAAGTCCTGCGTCAGCATTTCAGTATGAACGAGGACAAGGCGACACAGGTTATGTTGCATGTGCATACAAAAGGTAAGGCAGTATGTGGCATATTTACCCGTGAAATCGCCGAAACCAAAGTAGCCCAGGTGAATGATTTTTCACGACAGGAAAATCAGCCATTACAGTGCACACTTGAACCCGCATGAAACTTTTCTACTGTATAAACGTTCCTATACAGTAACTGCAAAGAAAAAGGATACGTAATATTGGCAACTTTGAGGAGAGTTAAAACCCGTGTTTAGCAAAGACCTTGAACAATCCATTGCCCAGGCCTACCAACAGGCACGTGAGTTACGACATGAATACCTGACTGTCGAACACCTGCTTTTAGCTCTGCTTGATAATGCTTCAGCTGCCAGCGCATTAAATGCCTGTGGCGCTGATCTGCCTGCGTTGGCAGATGAGCTTAACCAGGTTCTCAGTGAAAAAGTTCCAATATTGTCAACGGATGTGAATAAGGACACACAGCCCACAGTGGGCTTTCAAAGAGTCCTGCAGCGCGCTTTG
>CAXMRK010000096.1:0-5559 GCA_964195815.1 uncultured Acidimicrobiia bacterium
CTCGACGTGAGCAACAGAAAGTTCTGAAAGATCACCAAATTTGCCTTTAAAATAAGACTTGGTTTTGGTTTGTAATTTAATCTCCTGTAAGGCTGTACTAATAATATCAGGATTTAAAGTTTGTGAATACTCATAGGGAATATATAACATTACTACCCAGTTATCCGGGTAAAACTTCATATACTTACTCAGGCCAGCAATCTCAGCAGCCTTACCGTCCTCTCTATCCCGAGAATAATAACCTGAGTAGATATCAGTTTTTTCATCTGCCATAATTGGCTGAACGCCAACAAGTAACAGTATAAAAACTGTGATCATGGAATAAAAATAGGTTTTTGCTGTAATCTGCATGCTAACTTCTCTCCCTAAAAACACAGCTAACTGATGTACAATAATTATCCTTTATTCAGCCAGTGACTGCTATATAAATATGACCCCAGAAACAGTTGCCAATCTCCCCCATTTACAAGCGATTCTTAATACAATAACCCTTGTATTGCTGATGACAGGTTACTATTTCATCCGTAATAATAATCGCAAGGCACACATCATTTGTATGCTGAGCGCGACAATATTTTCTGCTTTGTTTCTTACCAGCTATTTGATCTATCACGCTAAAGTAGGCTTTTTACCCTTCACTGGACAAGGGTTCATTCGACCCATTTATTTTTCAATTCTGGCCTCACATGTTATTCTGGCGGCACTGAATGTGCCTCTGGTATTAACTACAGTAGGTGTCGCACTGATGGGAAAAATAAATATCCACCGCAAACTTGTGCGCTGGACATTGCCCATTTGGACTTATGTATCAGCAACTGGCTTGATAGTTTATCTACTCGCCTACCACCTTTATCCTCACACAATTTAACGATCACAATCACCCATCAATCAGGAAACAAAACATCATGGAAATGGTTTATTTTACGGTTGCAGCAATTTTTCTGTATCTTTTTTCGGACTGGTTGCTGAATAAAATCGAACAACGTATGGGTAAACGCTCGGAGTATCGATCCGTCATTTTTTTCGCAATCATTATGCTGCTTGCTTTCGTTTTGTTTAATCTAGTGCAGTATGTAACTACGGGCTCAACCAAAGATTTGACCGAACCAACAGTGATTGAATCAACAGAGACTGGAAAACCCGAAGCTCAATAAGCGTATTTGTACAGCTAGGTGTGGGTAGGGGCATTTTTTGGCCACATCGCTTTAAACACTATAATCAGAAACAAGATGCCACCGATAATTGCGATAAGACCACCCAGGCCCATAATCCCCATTCCAGCAATCTGCTGAATCCCTTCGAGGCCCTGATCACTGCCAGCAGTTTTACGCTGTACACCGTATCCACCTGACCATGCTAGACCCAACACGTGCATCAACTGGCCAACACCATAAATAACTGGCTGCCAATTGACCATTTTTCCGGTGGGTTTGCTGAAGCCCAAACGTGGCAGCAGATGATATGTAACCCCCATATAAGCCAGTGTGACTGCAACAATTGAACCGTGATAATGTGCAGGTACTGTGACATTGCTGCCATGGATCATAAAGCCTATAACGCCACCCGCGCCAAACAAAATCATCGAAAATACTAATGCATTATATTCAGCACGAGCATCTTTATCTGGCAGCCCTGATTTAAACAATCCCAGGGTGATAAGCAGTGCTAGTGGCAATACTGCTAAGCCACCGCCGAATTGCATCAACCAGGTAAAACCAAGTAAGTGGGAAGCAGAACCAACCTCATAAGCTATATACAGGAAAGGCGTCAGTAAGGATGGCGCAGCTCCCAGGGCAAACAATAATAATGCCAACCGGGGACCTAAATTTATCCTGGTGCTTGACGATGTTGCCAGCCATAACCAGGCAACCATCATTAATTGCACATGAATAAACTGGATGGTGTGTCCACTACCCCAAAACAGCAATTCGTAATATGTTTTACCTTCAGCAAATTCCGGCATTCCAGCCCAGGAAGCCAATAGCGACAACACTGATACCAATGCAATGATCAGAGCGGTATACAAGCCAAAACGCAAGGCACCAGAGCTACTAATATAGCTACCCACTGGACGTGAGAAAAACAGACCGTGAAGTACTAACACAGCAAACCCGAGACCAAATAAACCAAGACCAACAAAAAAGATTGGATCCTGCAATACAGGTACATAATTATTCATCAGTGGATTGCCGGCACCTAAAAACGGCGCAAGCGCAATCACTAAGGTTCCTGCAACACACAAACCCAGCGCGCTCCATGCGCACCACTGACACTTTTCGGAACTATTCAAACTCCAGAACACACCCGCGAAGGATAGGAACCAGACCAGTACTGTCATATCTACATGAACGACAAGTGCTGTATGAAAAAAATCAACCCAGGGAAATATATCCTGAATTCCAGGTGTTCTTGAGAGCACAATTAACAAAGTAAAGATGCCACCGACAACCAGGGAACCTAAAGCAAGGGATAACCAGGCTACCGCCAGGTTACGAGCTACTGACCCAGGAGGATCAAGAGTAAAACCAACATTATTTAATGACAAAACCATCTTCCGTATTAAAATCGATCATCAGTATTTGTGCCGGAGCTAATACTGTGTCTTCTGTGTGGGTCATTGTATAGCCCTCATCACGAACGCTATCATTCATCTTCAAATTAAATCTATGTGTTCCTGATGAAACTCTGGCAGAGTGATAAATACTAACGCTGCCATCATTATATAAGCCAGGTGGATTTTCTGTTCGCTTGAACAATACCTCACCATCCATCAATACTTCCAGCAGAAGCGGTGAGCGTTCACGTGGACAAACCATAGGCTTGCGCATATTGGCCGAAAGATTTTCCAGCTCTTTTGCTGTCGATTTTCGACATTCCTCTACCAGCTGCCCTGCATGTTTGAAGGCTACAACAACCAGAGCCTCTTCAGCTTCAAGCTGTTGGTAGGCTGGTGCTGAAGAAAAATACCAGACTACAGCCATAAAGGCTGCATAACTGAGCGTTTGCAAACTGTATTTAAAAAGCTTACTCATCGGCTTTATGATCCAGTTTTATTAACTTCTGGCGGAAGGCTTTAAGCGCTTGTTCAATTTTCTTACCATCGGTTGGGCCACCACCCTGTGTAACTGTTCGGCGATGATCAACGCGTGATCGCATATTAGGTTTACGATCACTGACAATCCGCATCTCAGTCCAACGTTCTCCAAAACGGTTATAACAATTATTCGCCCTACAACCGGAAACCATAACACCATCGGCTCCATTCTTTAAAGCGTAGCCGATCATTGTCGGTGGTAACATGCCAGAACAATACAATGAGATACCCTGAGTATCATCTGAATTTAATTCACCCACTGAGTATCCATGATCACAGCCATAGACAATAATTTTGTGCTCACCCTGCATTGCATTGATGGCCGCTTCTGTCTGACTGCGTAGTTCATCCACTGGCCGTTCTGGCATGTCTATTCCCGGAATCAATTTGGCTTCTGCTTTACGGAAAGGGTTGGCAGAATGACAGGCCCCAACGCAGATACCACAGCCGGTACACAAGGCAGGAATAACCACTACTTCATGCTCATGTTTTTTTCCATCAGTGCGTGCCTGAACTGAAATGGCATCGTACGGACAGTCTTCAAAACACTGTTTACATCCATCGCAATTTTCCAGATCAACAACAGCTGCAGCTTTTGAGGGTTTGGGTGGTAACCAGGGCAGGAAAATCAGTAATAATGTAATACCTAGCGCCAACAACCAGACCTGACCTGCTGTCCAGAAATCAAGTAAGGGATAGATATTCAGATAAAACCAGTCAAGATTTAATGATTGCGGCACAATACTCAAATCTGCCTGCTCATGACTTATCGCTGGTTTCAGAAGAGAAAGTACAAGTAATGCGAGGAAAGTGCCAATTGCCAATCCCCTCGGCGGCATAATATTCACATTTGACATTCTGCGAACATGGAACCAAAGCGCAAATACTAGTACCAGAGGTTGTCCCAGCAAATGTAAAAATTCAATCAGAGTGAAAAAGCGGTCACTCAATTTCCCATCCAGGAAATTGGTAGCCATTGAACCAAAAAATATTGGCATTGCATCCAGTAAATGTGCAGAACCAATGGCAACATATTGTGCCAATTGATCCCATACTAGCCAGTAACCAGTAATTCCAAGCGGAACAACCATCCATAACAAGGGTACTCCGGTCACCCAGGAGTACCAGCGCGTGCCTCGATAACGATCATGAGAAAATTCCCTGAGCAAATGCACCAATATGGTAATAATGGCGGCATCTGAGGCATAGCGATGCAGGCTGCGCATAATTCCGGCAACATACCATTGCTTATGGGTCATCCATTCCACTGAAGTGTAGGCACCATCAATGCTGCCTTTAAATGGCAAAAACAGATAGATCCCGGTAATCAAAATAACCCAGAAAAAGAAAAAGGTTAAAGTGCCCAAATGGTACATGGGGTTCAATTGTTTAAATGAGAAATTGAACCAGGTTTCAGCGGCAATATAGGCGCGTCTTAGAGGATTTACACGCATTTAGAATTGAGTTTCCATGTCATTAAGTACTTAAGCTGAATGGGATATTTTAGCAGAGATCAATCTCTCAGCATGCGCTTTCTATATAGCATTTCCCGTATCAACCAGACAGCAACAAGAATAATGATCAAGGCACCAATAAACATTCCGATAAAAAGTGAGTAATCAAAAAAGTACCCATCCCGAACAGGGTCGTAAGTAGTGCAAAAAAAACGAATTTTACTGAACAGACTGGAGATCATCGTTTCAGCTGCTTGGGGCCGCCCCAGCACTAACTGTTTTAATGGCTCTACAAGCAAAGGTGTTTCAAACGCTTGACCATACACCTGCCGATATACGATACCTTGAGCATCAATCACTGTTGCTTGAATAATATGGTCAAAACCACGTACTGAAGGAAAATAAATAAAACCCAGATCACGAATTAGCGCTGCTACATCTTCAGCAGCCACGCTATAGAGATTCCAATTGGCATTTTCTATACCCTGTTTGACTGCGAAGTACTGCATTGCAGCTGGGGTATCAACTGCAGCATCGAAACCTATGGTTACGACATTAAAGCTGTCTGCGCCCAGTGCATCACGGGCTTTATCGATAACTTTGGCTAAATGGCGAGTTGTCATCGGGCAAATTTGATAACAACTGGTGAATATCAAACTTACTACAAGCGGCTTACCCCGGAGTTCAGTGAGTGAATGTGCTTGCCCATCAAGGCCTGTCAGTTGGTATTCTCCCAACTGCACCCCAATAGCTGCCTGACTAATTTTGAGCGCTGTAGTGTACTCAAAGGTATCAGCTTGTGATGCTGAACCAGTTTGTGCAGAAACAACAGAAATCGACAGCAGGCTGGCAAATACAGCCAAACACCCGAATAATGCTATTCGCGTAAACAAAGATCCTTGCACTGAAGTTCAGCCAGAAAGAAGGAGCACATCTAAAATTGCGCCCACTAGTAATAACACTAATTGCAGAAGAGAGGCAAAGAAGCTTTTCATAGCAACTTTTGGCTGC
>CAXMRK010000097.1:0-12233 GCA_964195815.1 uncultured Acidimicrobiia bacterium
TGATAGTAAAAATTAATGATCGAGGACCCTTTCATCCCGGGCGCATTATCGATCTTTCCTACGGCGCAGCTGTTTTACTAGGCGTTACCCAGACCGGAACAGCGAGAGTTGAAGTCAAGAGTATAAATTTCGATAAAAAAACCAGTCATGGAGGAGGCGGTACTAAGGTACTTTTCCAGGTAGGTGCCTTCGCAAGTAAAGCGGCTGCAAAAGATGTTAAAGCACAACTATATGGTGCTGGAATTAAGCCTGTGACAGTAGAAAAAGGTCGCAGTAGTGGCAAAAAAGTCTGGCGGGTAAGGGTTGGGCCGGTTAGTAATACTGAAAAAGCATGGCGTTATGAACAGAAAATTATTGAACTTGGCCTGGGTCGCCCCCATCGTGTAGGGAAGTAATTAAGGAGTCTATATACTGTTGCTTAACTTGTGTCTTGCCTTATCCCAAAATACCCATCTTTTCGTGCAGAGTCTCGACAATAGCGTGCTATTATCTGCGATTCGCGCCTAAAAGATGAACATTGTGAATCACAATCTACTTCGTCCAGAATAAATTATCGACTCCCAGGAGCTTGTCGGGTTTGACCGATCGTAGCGAGGGGAAGCCGATTTGAATCAGATTTTTCGATCTTTTAAGGAGTATAGCGCCGCTATTTGATGCAAAAGAGCGGAAAATTTGGCCAAACTCGGATTTTCCAGAGTAGATCATGTTAAATCCGACAGGCTCCTAGGGTAAGATGGCTTTAATGAATCAATGCATATTATTCAAATGAACAATAAATTAATAAATTCTCCCACTAGAGCAATGTGGCTTTTAGCCTGTTTTTTTCTGTTGCTGGTACAGTTGCCGGCAACACTATTGGCTCAGACAGCTCAGGGTGAGTCAACATTGGCAATTAAAACGGCAAGTATTCCGTTGCCTGCCGCACCACTGCTGAATGCGCGCAGTTATATCCTGCAAGATTTTCAGAGTGGAAACATTCTGGCAGAAAAAGATGCAGATGAACGCGTGGATCCCGCCAGCATTACAAAACTAATGACCAGTTATGTGGTTTTTCATGAATTGGCCCAAGAAAAATTGGCCTTAACGGACATGGTCACCATTAGTGAAAAGGCCTGGCGCACGGAAGGTTCACGGATGTTTATCGAGGTTGGTAAGCAGGTGATGGTTGAAGACCTTATCAAGGGAATGGTTATTCAATCAGGCAATGATGCCTCTGTTGCCCTGGCTGAACATATTGCCGGTACAGAAGAAGCTTTTGCCAGCATGATGAATTACTATGGGACAGAGCTCGGAATGCATGATAGCCATTTCATCAACTCAACCGGCCTGCCAGATCCCGAGCACTATGTTACTGCCAGGGATATAGCAAAAATGTCCACTGCACTTATTGCCGAATTCCCAGCCTACTATGCCTGGTATTCAGAAAAAGAATTTACCTTCAATAAGATTCGTCAGCACAATCGGAATACGTTGTTGTGGCGCGACCCATCTGTGGATGGTTTAAAAACCGGCCATACCGAGTCAGCAGGCTATTGTCTGGCAGCTTCAGCAGAACAAAAAGGTATGCGTCTGATAGCAATTGTTATGGGCACTGACAGCCAAAAAGCTCGTGCTAAAGATGCACAGGCAATGATCAATTATGGCTTCCGCTTTTTTGAGACACATCAACTCTATCAGGCTGATCAGCAAATTACTGAAGCGGTAGTTTGGAGAGGTGAAGCTGAAGCAGTCCAGCTAGGTATAGCTAATGAGTTTTTCATTACTATTCAACGAGGTCGTTACGATGCGCTGGATGCTAGAGTGACGATTAATCCTGAAATTTCCGCGCCGATTAGTAAGGGGCAGGTATTAGGGGAGTTAGAAATATTCCTGGATGAGCAGATCATAGGTTCACGCCCATTACTGGCAATGAGTGATGTTGAAGAAGCAGGTTTCTTTGGGCGTAGTTACGATGGCATGCGTTTATGGTTCGGAAATTTATTTGGAGATGATGATGAATAACTCCAAATTTCTACAAACTGAAACCCTTGATGGAAGTGCGGAAGAAATTCTCAAATTTCCCGCTGAAATTGCAATCAAAGCTATGGGCCGATGTTCAGATAGCTTTGCCCAACATGTGGGCGACCTTGTGGGACCGCATGTGGCTGCTGAAAATATTATTTCTGTGAACACTAAAGAGAGTAAAGCAGGCAACTTTCTTTCTGTCACCGTGAGAATCGTGGCCGATTCTCGCGCTCAACTTGACACAATTTATCAGGCACTCACTGATAGTGATGATGTCCTAATGGCGCTGTAACAGCGTTCTGTTTCCTTATGAATGGCATTGTACAACCGGTTTCAGCCTATGAAATGAACACCCTGGGTGTGCGTGATCTGGGCATCCGCGAGTATCAGCCAGTATGGGAAGCGATGCAGAGCTTCACTGATGTTCGGGATGAGAGCAGTCCTGATGAATTATGGTTAGTTGAGCATCATCGTGTGTTTACTCAGGGGCAAGCCGGAAAAGCGGAACATCTACTGGCACCTGGGGATATCCCTGTAGTTCAGGTCGATCGTGGAGGCCAGGTAACTTACCACGGAGTGGGTCAGTTAGTCGCTTATCCCCTCATTGATCTCAGGCGCCGGAAGTTGTCTGTTCGTGATCTGGTTGGGGGTATTGAACAAGCGATAATTAATACTTTGGCAAGCTTTAATATTGCAGCCCAACGTCATCCGGGAGCGCCAGGGGTGTATGTTGGAGAAGCAAAAATTGCATCCCTGGGTTTGCGTATTCGCAAAGGTTGCAGTTTTCATGGTTTGGCTTTAAATGTGGACATGGATACAGAGCCTTTTTCGCGAATTAATCCCTGTGGCTTTAAAGGCCTGGAAGTTACCCAGATAGCTGAACATCTGACAATGCAAAATAGCCCAGAGTTGTCTATGGAAAAAGTAAAATCTGAACTGGTTGGACAGTTATTAGAAGAATTGAAATACAGTGGTGTGCTAGCACTGGCTGCAGGAATCGGATGATGAATAACGAAAATACTAAGAGGGGCTCCATTCCTATTGACTTGGTCGATGCTCCCCAAACTGTAGTGAAGGAACTGGGCGCAGATAAAATTAGCAGGAATACAGCCAGCTTTCAGAGCGCTGAAGTTTTACGTAAGCCCAGCTGGATTCGGGTAAAACTTCCGCTTGGTAATAGTGTTCAAAAACTGAAGTCCCGGCTACGTGAAAACAGTTTAGTTACGGTTTGTGAAGAGGCCTCATGTCCCAACATTCATGAATGTTTTCACAAGGGAACGGCAACATTTATGATTTTGGGAGAGGTTTGTACCCGGCGTTGTTCATTTTGTGATGTTGCCCATGGTAGACCACTTGCACCGGACCTGGATGAACCATTGCAGCTAGCTGAAACAATTGCCGCAATGGAGCTTAAATATGTTGTTATCACTTCGGTTGATCGAGATGATCTGCGTGACGGTGGTGCCCAGCATTACGCTGACTGTATTCATGAGGTTAGAGCAAAAAGCCCAGCAATTAAAATAGAGGTTTTAGTACCCGATTTTCGTGGCAAGGGACGCATGCAAAAAGCTTTGGATATTTTAGACACATCGCCTCCAGATGTGTTCAATCACAACCTCGAAACGGTTGCTCCACTTTACCCAAACGTGCGCCCGGGCGCAGACTATCAATGGTCTCTGGACTTGCTTAAGGCATTTAAACAGAGGCATCCTGAAATCCCAACTAAATCCGGAATTATGCTGGGGCTTGGTGAAACTATGGAACAGGTAGAAGCGTTGTTTGAAGACCTTAAAGCGCATCAGGTTGATATGATAACAGTGGGTCAATACTTGCAACCTACATCTCATCACCATCCTGTATTGCGTTATTGGACGCCCGATGAATTCGATTACCTGGCTCAACTGGGCAATAAAATGGGCTTCTCACATGTCGCCAGTGGCCCATTAGTACGCTCTTCTTATCATGCTGATGTACAGGCTGAAGGGGTTATTGCCGGTTAATTTGAGGCTAATTTTAACCGCCTGTCTAGCAAAAGAGGCGATTCAGCGTGTTTTGTTACTTCATTGCAACCAGATGGTATTGTTACGGTCTTATGCTACATTAGAGGATAATGGCTCGATTTTAGCTCTTTAGATGGGGCAAACATCGATAAAGTGAAATTCAAGGAATTGTGAATAGTGGAATTAAAGTTGTTTAAAAAATTAAGTTGTGTGCTTGTATTTAGCCTGCTGTTTTCAGCATCAGCCTGGGCTGTTGCCACAGGTTCACAGACAGATAGCGAGGATGTGCTGTTAAAACAGAGCATTACTCAGCGCTATGCCTCGCATTTAGCCGTCAGTTTTTTAACCAATTGGCATTATAAGGACGTGGAGCTGAATGATGAGTTATCTAGTCAGATTCTCGAACAGTATATTGAAACCTTAGATCCTAATCGTGCTTATTTTCTCTCTGCAGATATTGAGTCCATGGAGAAATGGCGCAATCAACTTGATGATGCGCTGCGACATGATAATCTCGATGTTGCTTTTGAAATTTTTAATCTCTACGTTTTACGGGTAAAAAGTCGTATCCAGTTTGCACGCAACACATTAACCCAGCCAATGGATTTTACAGTTGATGAAAAGTATCAGTTTGATCGCACAGAGTCAGCATGGATTGGTGATACTAAAGCCTGGGATGATCAATGGCGTAGACGTGTAAAGAATGATTGGTTGAGGTTGAAGCTTACCGATAAGGATGCCGATGAAATCCGGAAAACACTGGATGATCGTTATAAAAATCTGGATCGCCGAATTACAGAGCTGAACGCGGAAGATGTATTCCAGTTCTTTATGAATGCGGTTAGCCTTGCGGTTGAGCCTCATACTGCCTATATGTCACCGCGTAGCTCAGATAATTTCGATATTTCCATGAAACTTTCGCTTGAAGGTATTGGTGCGCTGTTACAGCGTGAAAATGAGTACACCTCAATTGCTCGAGTTATCCCCGGTGGTCCGGCGAAAAAAGATGGTCGCCTGAAAGCTGAAGACCGTGTTATCGGCGTCGCTCAAGGGCGAGAAGGTAAAATGGTCGACGTTATCGGGTGGCGTTTGGATGATGTTGTAGATTTAATTCGTGGGCCCAAAGATACGCTTGTGCGTTTGGAAGTTTTACCTGCAGTTACCGGCGAGGATGGTGCCAGTAAAATCATTGAAATAGTCCGTAATGAAGTTAAGCTTGAGGAGCAGGCGGCAAAGAGTCGAATTATTGAAATTCCCCAGGGTGATGAAATCACCAAGGTTGGAGTGATCGATTTACCTGTTTTTTATCTGGATTTCAAAGGTCGTGCTGAGGCCAAGCAAGATTACCGTAGCTCTACTCGAGATGTTCGTAAGCTTATTACTGAAATGAAACAGGAAGGAATCGAGGCGCTGGTAATTGATTTACGCAATAACGGCGGCGGCTCTTTGCTGGAAGCCACGACTTTGACCGGTTTGTTTATTGATCAGGGGCCTGTTGTTCAGGTGCGTGATTCACGTGGCCGTATTTCAGTTGAACGAGACGATGAGCCGGGAATGGCATGGGATGGCCCAATGGCAGTTCTGGTGAATCGGTACAGTGCTTCTGCCTCCGAGATTTTTGCAGCAGCGATTCAGGATTATCAGCGCGGTTTGGTGGTTGGTGAACCCACCTATGGTAAAGGTACCGTTCAAAATCTGGTCAATCTGGATGATTATGCTCCGGTTGATAAAAAACGTATGGGTCAGCTGAAGCTGACAATGGCGCAGTTTTTCAGGGTCAATGGTGGTTCAACTCAAAATCGTGGAGTGACACCAGATATTAGCTTCCCAACTCCTGGTGACTCGGCAGACTATGGAGAAAGTGCGCTCACTAACGCGCTACCCTGGACTCAGGTTGAGAAGGCTGAGTATAAACCGGTCAATCAGGTAGACCCGGTTCTGGCGGTTTTAGATTCGCGTTATCAGGAACGTCTGAGCAGTAGCGAAGAGTTTGCCTGGATATATGAAGATATTGAAGAGTACAAAGAAAACAAAGACCAAAAAACGGTCAGCCTGCTGGAGAGCGAACGACGGGCTGAAAGAAAAATGAATGAGGAAAAGCGTAAACAAAGGCGTGACCAGAGGTATTTGATACATGGTCTGCCAATACCGGCTGATGAAGATGAAACTGACGCTACAGAAACTCTAGCAATAGAGAACACAGCAGCTAATGCCGAAGAGACTAATCCAGAACTTGATGCGATTACAGCTGATGGCACGGATGAAGAAACTGATGATGAAGATGATTTGCCTGATTTGATTTTGGAGGAAACAGCGAGAATAGTTGCTGATTCTGCACGCTTGAGTGCAAATAAACCGATGCTGGCTCAGGATTTGAGTAAACAAAAACCAACAACTGAGACGGTAGATTTAATCAATTAATACATAATACATTTTCAAAAAACATAAAAAAACCCGCAGATATAGCGGGTTTTTTTATTTAACAAAAATTACTTAGTCTTTTTTCAGCAGATCGCGAATCTCTGTCAGCAAGTTTTCTTCTTTGCTTGGTTCAGGCGGAGCTGCGGGTGCTTCCTCTTCCTTCTTTTTCAAATTATTCATCATCCTGATCATCATAAATATTGCAAATGCTATGATAATAAAATCGAGGGTATTCTGAATAAACATGCCATAATTCAGGGTAACAGCCTCCACCCCTTCTTGTGCTTCTTTTAGAGTGTAAGCAAGGTCGCTAAAATTTATGCCTCCCATCATTATTCCAATAGGCGGCATGATAATATCTTTAACCAGTGATGATATGATTTTACCAAACGCGCCACCGATGATAATACCAACGGCCATATCCATAACGTTGCCGCGCATTGCGAACGCTTTAAATTCTTTTGCCATTCCCATGATGATCCCTGCTTTGTTGTTGTGGAATAATAAGTTTACACTAAGTTTCTGTGGTTGATAAATCAAAAAGTATCGTGCGGGTTGCGTTAGCAGTGCCGCTTAATCGTCTGTTTGACTACAGTGTGCCAATAACAATGCAGGTGCCTGAACCAGGATGCAGGGTACAAATCAAATTTGCCGGTCGGAATAAAATTGGCTGGGTCGTAGAAATATCTGATGCAACTGAGGTCCCGGTAAATAAGCTGTTATCTGTTGCTGCGGTTATCGATAAAAAGCCACTTTGGAATTCTGCATTATGGGCGTTACTTCTCTGGTGCAGGTCTTATTATCATCACCCACTGGGTGAGATTTTGGCAACAGCTTTACCACCTGCACTCCGCGGATCAACGGCTGTACAAGCACCTGTGAACGAATCCTGGCGAATTACTGACTCTGGTTTGCAACAGGATTTAACTGGCTTGCATAAACGCGCCCCGCGACAGGCGGCACTACTGGAGGCTTTGACGGAGCCTGCAACAGCAGAAATATTATCCAGCCAATTTAAGCACAGTGATTGGCGAGTGATATTACGTAAGCTAGTTAAAAAAGGGTGGCTGGAAGATTGCCCGTTGGCTGATGCCGAGAATAAACCTCGCGAACAGGGGCCAGGCTTAAATAGTGAGCAGCAGCAGGCGCTGGCAACGATAACTCCAACTTTGGGGCATTATTCCACCCACTTGCTCTACGGGGTCACCGGTAGTGGGAAAACAGAAGTCTATTTACAGCTGGCACTAAAAACTCTGGAACTAAACCAGCAGGTATTATTTCTAGTCCCGGAAATTGGTTTGGTGCCACAATTAGTTCGCCGTGTTCAGCAACGCCTGGGGATCAACCCGGTGTTAGTACATTCATCGCAAAGCGATGGTCAGCGCTACCGCTCCTGGTACCGAGCTGCCAGTGGTGAGGCCAGAGTTGTGATTGGTACGCGTTCAGCATTATTTACATCTCTGCCTGAGTTAGGGCTAATCATTATTGATGAAGAGCATGACAGTGCCTATAAACAACAGGACCATTGGCGTTATAACGCCCGCGATGTTGCGGTTAAACGTGCCAGTCTGGAAAATTGCACTCTAGTGCTTGGTAGCGCGACACCCGCTTTAGAGTCATTAGCAAATGCCGCGGCAGGGCGTTATCAGCTTTCGCGTTTGGAAAACAGAGTCAACCAAAAACCCATGCCAGATTGGCATTTTCTGGAAATGCGACAACAGGCAGTTAAGGCGGGCTTATTGCCTGAAACCCTGCAATTACTGGCGGATAATATTGAACGTGGTTTGCAGTCGCTGGTGTTTCTTAACCGCCGCGGCTATGCACCAGTATTGATGTGTGGCTGGTGTGGATGGCAAGCAAACTGTGAGCGTTGTGATAGCCCAATGACATGGCATCAGCAGGCGAATCATCTGGCCTGCCATCGTTGTGATTCACGACGGCCTATTCCACAGCGCTGTCCGGCTTGTGATAGTTTAGATTTAAAACCACTTGGCGAGGGAACTGAACGAGTAGCTGAGTATTTACAAGCACAGTTTCCTCAGACTCCAATCATTCGTTTCGACAGGGACACAACTCGGCGTAAGAATGCAGCAGCTGATATATTGGCAGGCGTCAAGAAGGGTAATGCCTGCATTCTGGTGGGAACGCAAATGTTGGCAAAAGGCCATCATTTACCACGTGTCTCTTTAGCGGTTATTTTAAATATTGACCAATCATTATTCAGTACTGATTTCAGAGCGATTGAAAAGCTGGCTCAGCTATTAACCCAGGTTGCCGGGCGTTCTGGCCGCGGTCAGGAAAAAGGGCTTGTGGCACTGCAAACATATCATCCACAGCACACCCAGCTACAGCAGTTGATTAGTAATGGTTACTATAATTTGGCTGAAAATTTACTTGAAGAACGCCAGCAAGCAGGACTTCCACCCTATAGCTATCAGGTTATATTGCGCGCAGAATCAAGTGATCAAAAAGAACTGACACAAAGTCTATCCGTACTCGCAGCGAGTACAGAATCCATTGCCAGGTCATTATCAGCCGTTATTGATACAACAATAGACGAGCAGCTGCAGGTATTAGGACCCATGCCGGCCTTACAGGCCAGACGAGCAGGACGTTATCGGATGAGCTTACTGTTTCAGGCAAATCGGCGGGCACAACTACATTGGCTGATCAAGCAGTTACCAGCTGAGATTGAGCGCTTACCCAGTGCTAGAAAAATTCGCTGGGTAGTCGATGTTGATCCACAAGAGTTATAGCTGGATTAGTGCGCTGCTTACACACACCAAAGACAGCTCAATCTTTTACGGGATCACGCGGTGGGTTGACCCAGACAACTACGACGCCTGTTATAGCTGCATTTTCATTAATAACCGCAACATGACGTTCGGATTTATTCATGTGGGTTAGAGTTGGTCTGGACTGTTGTGCAAGGTCCATTGGTTGGCTGGCACAGGCACTTAAACCTAGCGTGATTAAGATGGCCAGTAAAATACTTGAAACTTTCATGCTACCTCCGTTCTGTTGGAGATCCCCGCTACCTACACTTTTAACATAAAGCAATTCCAGAAGAATTACAAACATTTAAATCAGGCAGCAATATTCAGTGCCTTGATTCATGCAAGATATATCGAATATATGCTTCATCTGTGACCATTGACACTGTGTATTCGTCATAATTTCAGGCATAGTTCCATAAATATGCATAAAAAATGTGTATCGGTGATAATAGCGAAACTTTTTTACTGGATATGTGTCTCAAAAATCTCAATAATCGACTCGGTTTTTTAATCCTCAGGTCGGCATAACAATGGCAGGAAATATGGAAGATATAGCAAAGCAGATCAACACGACTTCAAGCGTGCACAATGCCTTTACACTATTACAAGCAGATGCCGAAACCAAAATTATCGGACAACCTGCATTGGTTCAAAGGCTCTTAATTGCCTTGTTGACGCATGGACATTTATTAGTTGAAGGAGCGCCCGGTCTGGCAAAGACTACTGCTATCAAGGTGCTCGCTGAGCGTATTGAAGGTGATTTTCATCGTGTCCAGTTTACCCCGGACCTGTTACCTGCAGATTTGACTGGTACTGAGATATATCGTCAGCAAAGTGGTGAGTTTGAATTTCAACCGGGCCCTATGTTCCATAATCTGGTATTGGCCGATGAAATTAATCGAGCTCCAGCGAAGGTGCAATCAGCCTTGTTAGAGGCCATGGGAGAGCATCAGGTAACGGTTGGCAGTAAAACCTATCCGCTGCCAGATTTATTTTTGGTGATGGCAACTCAGAATCCGATTGAGCAGGAAGGCACATATCCCTTGCCGGAAGCCCAACTCGACAGGTTTTTGATGCATGTCACTATTGGTTATCCGAATGCAGATGCTGAAGCCAGCATTTTGCATTTGGCAAGACAGCAGGCGCGTGAGGAATTAACCGAATACAAAGCCCCTGATGTATTGGTAAGTCAGGCGCAAATTTTCCAGGCACAAAATCAAGTGCTGGATATGGAAATGGTGCCTGAGCTTGAAACCTATATTGTGCAATTGGTATTGGCGTCTCGTGATCCAAGCGGTTTCGATCCCGATTTGGTGCGCTTGATTTCCTATGGCGGTAGCCCCCGAGCCACGATCTGTCTGGATCGTTGTGCCCGTGCTTATGCCTGGTTAGCGGGTAGAGATTATGTGTCACCCGATGATATACATGCGATTGCACATGATGTATTACGTCATCGGTTAATTCTCTCCTATGAAGCGGAAGCGGATGGGATAACACCGGATCAAGTGATTGCGCGCTTACTGGAGGTTGTACCAGTTCCATGAGTGAAAACCTTGCTGGTTTAAAACGCCAGCCTCCACCTACAAGTGATGGAATTCATGTCAGCAAGGCAGAGTTGATCGCTTTAGAAGGTCGTTGCCGACGTCGACGGTTACCGGCTATGAGGCCTGCACGCTCGGCATTGGCTGGTCCGCATGAATCCCGTTTCAGGGGTCGTGGTGTTGACTACCTCGAATCCCGTCAATATCTCCCAGGTGATGATATTCGAAATATGGATTGGCGAGTAACGGCACGTACTGGCAAGCCACACACAAAAGTTTTTCAGGAAGAACGTGAGCGCCCGGTAATTGTTGTTGTTGACCGTAATCCTGGTATGTTTTTTGCCACCAGAGGTCAGTTGAAAACTGTGATGGCGGCTAAAATTGCGACAGCATTGGCGTGGACGGCAGCCCGGCGTGGCGACCGCACTGGTGCTGTAATATACGGTGGCGGAGTGCATCACGAGTTGCGCCCGCGCGGTGGTCGGCGTGGGGTATTACGTTTAATTCAGCAACTAGAATGCTGGTGCAATCCTGAACCTTTGCCGGTGCAAACTGACCCCTTGGCGTACTCACTAAAGCGATTACGTAATGTAATTCGACCAGGCAGCCTGGTTGTGATTATCAGTGACTTTTATCGCCTGGATGATGGTTGTAATCGTCATATTTCTCGTTTGGCTCAGCATAATGACCTGGTGGGTTGTCAGATACTCGATCCATTGGAAATCAATGTTCCTGCAGGGGTTTTTCCGGTCACTGATGGCGATCATTCTGCGATGTTGGATACGCGCAGCAGTAGACTGAAATCCAAATTGCAAGCTCTCGAAAAAAACCATCAAATGATCCCGGAAGAGATGTTTAGAAAACATGGCGCTCGCTGGATGCAAGTACTGACAACAGACAATCCATTGACCGCGATTGAGACTGGCTTAGGCTTGAATAATCGTGGCTAGTCCAGACTCAAATACCGTCAATAGGTCAGCAGATAGCTTGCTTGCGTTGATTAAGGATATTCATCCGGCAGCACCCGCTGACTGGTGGCCTCCGGCACCAGGCTGGTGGCTGCTGACTTTTCTTGTACTGCTGTTATTGTGGTGGTTGGGTCGTTGGATGATAAGTGCCTGGAGGCGTTTCAAATTTAAACGTATGGTAACAGCGATGTTGACAACTTTGTTCCGCGAACCGTCTGTCAGTCCTCGTCAGTTACTGGTTGAACTGAATCAGCTGCTTAAACGTTGGCTTAGCAGCCAGGGCAATAATAGTGTTCAATATTTAACCGGGCCAGCGTGGGCAGAGTATTTGCTAACAACTAGCAAAGAAATAAGCGCAAAAGAAAAAATTGCTATAGAGGTGCTGGCATCTGGACATTACCAGAACAAGGTGCCTGAATATGAGCCAAAGATTCTTCAGAACTGGGCTGAGCGTTGGCTGAATTGGCAGGAAAAATCTAATGGCTGAATTTATTTTTGCCTGGCCCTGGCTGTTTTTGCTGA
>CAXMRK010000098.1:0-1992 GCA_964195815.1 uncultured Acidimicrobiia bacterium
TGCATTTGGTGCGTTACGCCTGTGGCTAACAGCACCCTACATTGAGGTCTCGTTGATTGTGTAGGGTGCGTTAAGCTTGCGAACGCACCAGCGCTATCCGAATTCCATCTTGCATTTGGTGCGTTACGCCTGTGGCTAACACCACCCTACATTCATTAGTTTTTTTAATGCGCTGCTTCCCAGTTCGCACCGAAATCGGAATCTACTTTCAGAGGCACGCTTAAGTCAGCCGCTGCTTCCATTCTTGAAATAACTTCTTTGGTAAAGTGTTCTCGCTGGTTTTCAGCAACCTCAAACACCAGCTCATCATGTACCTGCATAATCATCAGGGCTTCGGGTTTTTCTGACTGTATCCACTGATCCACACTGATCATGGCGCGTTTTATGATGTCTGCAGCAGTGCCTTGCATCGGTGCATTAATGGCGGCCCGTTCAGCCGCTTGACGACGCATCGGGTTGCGTGCATTAATTTCCCGTAACCACAGGCGACGGCCAAATAATGTTTCCACATATTGTTGTTCGCGTGCCAACTCCCGGGTTGTTTCCATAAATTCAAATACACCCGGATATCTGGAGAAATAGGTGTCCATATATTCCTGTGCTTCACCGCGTTTAATGTCCAGTTGCTTCGCCAGCCCAAAAGCTGACATGCCATACATTAAGCCGAAGTTAATCGCTTTTGCGGCGCGGCGCTGGTCCTTGCTAACCGCATCAAGTTCTACTGAAAACACTTCAGCCGCAGTCGCACTGTGAATATCCAGATCATTGCGGAATGCTTCAAGCAATGCTGCATCAGAGGATAGGTGAGCCATGATTCGGAGCTCGATTTGAGAATAATCGCAGGCAAGTATTATCCGGCCTGGTGGAGCGATGAAGGCTTCACGGATACGTCTGCCTTCAGCCGTGCGCACAGGAATATTTTGTAAATTGGGTTCCGATGAAGAAAGCCTGCCAGTACCTGCTACGGCCTGATGATAACTGGTGTGTATGCGCCCACTCTGCGCATCAATACGTTGTGGCAAAGTATCGGTATAAGTCGATTTAAGCTTGGATAAACTACGGTATTCCAGGATTAAACGCGGTAGCTCATAGTCCTGCCCCAGTTCACTGAGAACGTCTTCGGCTGTTGATGGCTGACCTTTCGGTGTTTTTCGGATAATGGGTAGTTCAAGCTGTTCAAACAAAATATGCTGTAACTGTTTGGGTGAGGCTAAATTGAATTGATGTCCGGCCAGTTCATAAGCGCGTTTTTCGTGTTCCAACATTTTTTTGGCAAGCTCACTACTCTGTTTTCGTAACAGCGCACCATCAATTAAGACGCCGGTGGTCTCCATCCGTGAGAGCACGGGAATTAACGGAATTTCAAACTGCTGATACAGCGCTGCCAGAGTCGGTAATTTCTCTAACTGAGGCCACAAATGCTGGTGCAATTGTAAGGTTATGTCGGCATCTTCAGCAGCGTATGGAGCAGCCTTTTCAATTTCAACCTGATTAAAGGTCAGCTGGTTTTTACCTTTGCCTGCGACATCACTAAATTTAATCGTGTCTCTATTTAGATTGCGCTTGGCCAGAGAGTCCATATCATGCCGACCTGCGGTGCTATCCAACACGTAGCTTTCCAGCATGGTGTCATGCACGATTCCTTTGAGTTCGATAGCGTAATTGGCCAGTACATTGCGGTCGTATTTCAGGTGTTGGCCGACTTTGTGCTGGTTTGGGTCTTCCAGCAATGCTTTAAAGCGCTGCAAAGTTTCATCTCTTTGCAGTTGCTGTGGGCAACCAGGGTAGTCATGCCCCAGCGGCAGGTAAGCGGCCTCATTGGCATCAACAGCAAAGCTGAGGCCAACGATTTCAGCCTGCATATAATCGAGACTAGTGGTTTCGGTATCAAAGGCAAATAAATCGGCTGACTCAAGTTTTTTCAACCACTCATCCAGTGTGCCACTATCCAGGATGGTGGTATAGCTGGCCTCAATCTTGTTTGAGCCTGAG
>CAXMRK010000099.1:0-11453 GCA_964195815.1 uncultured Acidimicrobiia bacterium
TCAGATTGCAGCAGCTGGCAATGCCGAGGAGTTGCTCGAACAAAGTGGCTGTAATTCTCTGGAAGATGCCTTTGTGAAATTAATCGGTAGCGAAGAGGGCTTGTTGTCATGAGTGGTTGGACTACTGTTTTCAATAAAGAAATTAAAGAAAATTTCCGCGACCGGCGGGTCATATTTACCTCTCTGGTCGTGGGTCCCTTGTTCGGGCCAATCTTACTCATTTTGATGTTTACCTTGATGGCAGATAAAACCACCGAGCGGATGGAAGAAGCTTTAGAGCTACCTGTCATGGGTACCCAATATGCGCCAAACCTGATTAATTTTCTGGTTCAGGAGGGGGTTGTTATTAAAACAGCACCCGCAAACCCTGAAGCTGCGGTTAAGGCCAAAGAAGAAGATGTTATCTTGCGCATACCTGCTGATTTTTCAGAGCGTTGGAATGAAGGTCGGCAGGCGATAGTTGAAGTTATTGTGGATGAGTCACGCAATCATGTTGGTGTGACCAGCAGCAGATTACGGCAGTTATTGAATACCTATTCCAGTCAGATTGGAGTATTGAGACTACGCTTGCGCGGGGTGTCTCCGCAAATATTAACCCCGGTAATGATTAAAACGATAGATCAGTCAACGCCAACTTCAAGGGCGGCCAGACTATTATCATTCTTGCCGTATATTTTGATGATCGGAGCATTTGTAGGTGGCATGCACCTTGCAATAGATGCGACTGCAGGAGAAAAAGAGCGACGCTCACTCGAGCCTCTGCTGATTAACCCGGTTCCGCGCTGGCAGATTATGGCAGGCAAATTAATGGCCACCTCGTTTTTTGCCGGACTCTCTGTATTTCTTACCGTAATTGCATTCCGGGTGTTGGTGCCATTTTTACCTGCTGACTTACTTGGCACCTCGATTTCATTAACCACCTCGATGATGCTGGGTATCTTGATCGTTATATTGCCGATGGCGATATTGGCGTCTGCCTTTTTAACCATTCTGGCATCATTTGCTAAATCTTTTCGTGAGGCCAATTCGTACATGGGTTTGGTAACTATAATCCCAATGTTGCCAAGCTTTTATTTAATGATAAACCCGGTAAAGGCAGAGACCTGGATGATGGCAGTACCGTTGCTTTCACAGAATGTATTGATCCACGAACTGATTCGCGGGGAGCAGGTTTCAACCAGTTGGTACCTCATTGCTGCAGGCACAACACTAGGACTGGGGCTGGTTTTGGCGGTTATTGCAGCAACACTCTATAACAAGCCACGAGTGATATTTTCGGGTGAATAGTGCATTTTTGTACTATTATGTACTATACTGAATTAACCGAGTTTTTTTAATTCAACAAATTTTTGTATCAAGTGAGAGATATTTATAAGGCGTGACAGTATAGCTAATACAAGGGAAACGCAGTGCCATGGGGTTGGTCGCGTTAGAAAAAAAAAGGAAAAGGGTAAAAATATGTGTGCAATGAGAATAGCTGACCAAATGCTTCATGGGGCTTCGGAAATTGACAACGCAACGTCTAGTGAAACTACAGAAAACAAACCGATAGCAGCTCAAAGTTATGCTGCACCGTTAGGCATTCCTGCCAATAAGCCTGATAGTAGCGCTGAAGATTGGGCTCACGGACAGCAGTCAGAGTTTAGTATGATGAACTTTAAGCTTTGCGGTCGTGGCCGTGAAGAGTGGTTCGATCAAAAAGTGGAAACCACCGAGTGGTTTGAACGTTCAGCCAAAGAGCCTGTTCCGGTATTGAGATTAACCGATAGCAATAACGAGCTTCGCGGTATCGCGCATATGCGTACATCAGCTAAAGGAACCGAGGTATGTCTGTCGCTGGTTACTCCTAAGGGCAACTGGCAAACTGGAATTTGGTTTGAAATTCAGGCTGAAGATGAAGTTTCTATTTCCTGGTGTACTGACCGTACAGGGCGTGAGCTAACTACGATCTCATTGGAAATACAGCAAACCCAACACTGAGTTGTGCACCCAAGTAGCAAAAAGCCGGGCAATGCCCGGCTTTTTTTATGCAGGTGTTTGTAGGGTGCGTTAAGCTTGCGAACGCACCGGTGTTGTCCGTAATCCCATCTAGCTCCCGGTGCGTTACGCCCGGCGTTGCCCGGCTAACAGCACCCTACATTGAGGTCTCGTTGATCGTGTAGGGTGCGTTAAGCTTGCGAACGCACCGGTGTTATCCGCAATTCCATCTAGCTCTCGGTGCGTTACGCCTGTGGCTAACAGCACCCTACCGGGCTAAAAGCCTTCCGGTAGTTTTAAACCCGTATAGTGAGCAATGAAAGTCCACATATCGGCATATTCTTTGATAATCATCTCAATAGGCTTGCCATCAGCATGGCCCGCATTGACATCAACGCGAATCAGCGTCGGTGGTCCGTCTTTGGCCTGAGCCTGTTGTAAGCGGGCCGCATATTTAAAGCTGTGGCCTGGTACAACGCGGTCGTCAGTGTCACCAGTGGTAATCATGGTGGCAGGGTAACGTTGGCCCTGTTTGATGTTGTGATAGGGTGAATAAGCATACAGTGCCGGGAATTCTTCAGGGACCGCGGATGAGCCATAATCATCGGTCCAGAAACGCCCTGCAGTAAAGTTCTGGAAACGGAGCATATCCATCACCCCAACCTGGGGTAGAGCCGCCGCAAACAATTCGGGCCGCTGATTGATAGTGGCTCCGACCAGAGTGCCACCATTGGAGCGACCGTAAATTGCTAAATGTTGAGCGGAAGTCCAGCGCTCATCAATTAAGTACTCTGCGGCCGCGGCAAAATCATCAAAAACGTTTTGCTTATTGGCTTTGGTGCCCGCCTGATGCCACTCCTCACCATACTCACCCCCGCCACGTAGATTTGCTACCGCATAAACACCACCCATTTCCAGCCAGCCCAGGCGTGATGGGAAAAACTGAGGCAGGATGGAGATGTTAAAACCACCATAACCATAAAGCAGAGTGGGTGTAGTGCCGTCTCTGTTCAGGCCTTTTTTATAGGTAATAAATAAGGGAATTTTGGTACCATCTTTGGAAGGGTAGAAAACCTGTTCAACAATATAATCCGAGGGATTAAAGTCAACTTTTGACTGGGCAATTAAGCGGCTTTCATTGCTGATAACATCATAGCGGTAAATGCTGGGTGGTTGATTGAAACTGGAGAATAGATAAAAAGTCTCAGCTGAACTATTGCTGCCATTGAAGCCTTCTGCGGTACCTATACCTGGCAGACGTGCCTCATGTTTCAGGCCGCCATCACGGTTATACACAAGAACCTGAGAGCGCGCATGCTTGAGATACTGGGCGACATATAGCTCACCAACTTCTGTAATAGAAGTTAGCACAGACTCTTGTTGGGGAATGATTTCTTGCCAGTGCTCGCGATCAGGCTTGGTAATATCAATAGCGATGAGCCTTCTACGAGGGGCATTATCGGTGGTTATAAAGTAGAAAATATTGCCATGAACTGAAAGCAAGTTAAATGCTGCACTGAAGCCATCAATCAGGGACACTGCTGCAGACGGGTTATCACCAAGCGGTAAAATATCAACTCGGTTGCGGTCGTCAGTGCCAATCCAGGTGCCTACATACAACCAACGTCCATCTTCTGAGGCACTAGCGCCAAAGCTCCAGTCCGGCTGATCCGCGCGCGCAAAAATCAGCTGGTCATCAGCAACAGCAGATCCCAGACGGTGCAAATAGACTTTTTGGTTTTTATTCAGGCTTTGATATTCCTTACCTTCCTCTGGTCGTGGATAGCGAGAATAGAAAAACCCGCTTTCGTCCGGCAACCAGGACACAGAAGTAAATTTGAGCCATTCCAGACGGTCATTGAGCAGTTTGCCGCTGGCGGTATCCAATACTTCCCATGTGCGCCAATCAGAGCCACTGTCTTGAATACCATAAGCCACATAGCGGCCCTTGGGGCTGGCAACAATACTGGAGAGTGCCTTAGTACCGTCAGCTGACCATTCATTTGGGTCTATCAATAAGCGTAATTCGCTGTCCAGACCAGACTGAACATAAAGCGATGCCTGGTTTTTTAGACCATCGTTACGAAAGGAAAAATAATACTGACCTTTACGTTCCAGAAAGTACTCGTTGTGTCGCGGAGGGGAAATGCCAAATTTTTCATAATCCCAAAGTTTGCTCAGCTTTTCAGTAATTCGCTGGCGGTCAGATAGGCCTTGCAGAAAATCAAACGTTACCTTGTTTTCATCGCTGACCCATTGTTTAACTTCAGCAGACTCGCGCACGTCACCTTCCAGCCAACGAAACGGATCTTCAACAGTTTTGCCATGATATTGATCTGTATGCTCAACTTGTTTGGTGGCTGGGTATTCCAGCGCCATGAGTGCAGGACTAATGAGCATTGTCAGCAGAAAAACCGCAATTACTACAGCTTTGACAGTAGCTTTAGCTTTGCCAGGAAATCGAGAAATGTCAGTGCTTAATGTGGTGTGCATAAGGATCACTATTCTGTAAAATGTTAATCGTAACAGACGAGCAACTTCGAGTTAACCTCAAAGCGAGAATCAAAATGAGAAAGATAAAAATACAGTTACTAAGAGCCATGTTTTTTTTGCTGATTTCACTGCCATTGATGGCTTCAAATTCGGATTCTCTGGTTGAAAAACAAGCGCCGGACTTCAATATGCAGGATCAAAATGGCGACTGGCATGCTCTCGCAGATTATCGTGATCAGTGGCTTGTTTTGTATTTTTATCCTAAAGACGATACCCCGGGTTGTACCACCGAGGCCTGTAATTTCAGAGACAATATCTATGCCTATAAGGCGCTCGGTGCAGCGATCATCGGGGTCAGCCTCGATAATGTTAAATCACATGCTAAATTTGCAAGTAAATATAAACTCCCGTTTACTATTCTCTCAGACGCCGACAGAGCAGTGAGCAAAGCATATCGGGTGTTACGCGATTATAAATTGATCAAGATTGCATCTCGACAATCATTTCTGATCAATCCGGAGGGGGTCGTGGTTAAGCACTATGCAGAAGTTGATCCGGATAAACATAGTGCAGAAATTTTAGCTGACTTGAAGTTGTTTGCGCAAAAGACAGATTAATAAACTGGGCTAACAAGTAGCGCCACTGTAGATTAAAAACTATCAGTATTGATTGTTTTCCGATGCCCACTGACAGCAGTGCACGAGATCATGTTTTGGGCGCTCTTGCTATGGCCCAGCAATCGACTCGCTTTGCCCCGCCCGCAAGTAACACACGGGCAGCTTCGGAAAAGGTGCTTCCAGTCGTCATTACATCGTCTATCAAAATAACATGCTCGGGTATTGCTGCTGTTTTTGGATCAATACCAAAGGCGCCTTTGATGTTCTGTTTGCGGGCTTTGGCATCGAGCTCAGATTGTGGACTCCCCGATTTTAGACGCAGCAGGGAGTCTTCAAGCAAGGCCAGCTTTGATAGCCTGGCTAAATCTGCTGCCAGCAAAGCAGTTTGATTGAATCCTCGTTGTTGTTGTCGTTTCGGGTGTAGTGGAATCGGCATTAATACCGCAGAGGGCTGGTAGCCAGAAGAGTGCTGAATGTGTTTTTGTAGCAAACCAGCTAAAGTCCGACCAATGGCTAAATTTCCCTGAAATTTGAACGCCTGGATCAGACGATCCAGTGGCCATTGATACAGGTAGGGTGCCAGAGTGTGGGTATAGTTTGGGGGTGCTTTTAAGCACTCGCCACAACGGATTTGAGGGTTTGTCTCAGCCGCCGGTAGTGGAATGGCGCACTGGTAACAAGCCTGTTGATTTGGAATTAAGTCAGCCTCACAAGCAGCACATAGATCCATACTGAATAGGCGTCTTCCTGATGTATCAATATGTTCAATCTGGCCTTTTTGGCCACACAACACACAAATGGGTGGATAAAGCCCGTCAACCAGCTTGCTAAACATCAGGTTGACAGCCAAAATAGTCCACCCAGGAACAACAGTCTCTTGCTAAGTATGGCAAAAAAGGTAAATACAATGACCAAGCCCCTTAATTTATCAATCACTGAAGATCATACCGCTTTACGCCATGACTGGTCATCCCCCGAGGTGTTGCGGCTTTTTAATCAACCGTTTAACGACCTCATGTTTGCGGCTCACAAGCTTCATCGTCAACACTTTGATCCTAACCAAGTGCAAATTAGTACTTTGTTGAGCATTAAAACCGGAGCCTGCCCGGAAGACTGCAAGTACTGCCCCCAAAGTGTGCACTATGACACCGGCCTGGAGCGGGAAAAATTGTTGCTGGTTGAAGAAGTTGTTGCAGCAGCAGAAGCGGCTAAATCTACGGGTGCTACACGTTTTTGCATGGGGGCTGCCTGGCGCCAACCCAGTGATCGCAATCTGGATAAAGTGATCAGCATGATCACGGCGGTACGTGAAACCGGCATGGAAACCTGTGTCACTCTAGGTATGCTCACCGATGCTCAAGCAGTTCGTCTTAAAGAAGCTGGGCTGGATTACTACAATCACAACCTCGACACTTCCCCGGAATTTTATCCTGAAGTCGTTAAGAGCCGCACTTACGATGACCGATTGGATACCTTGAAAAATGTCCGCGATGCCGGTCTCAACGTATGTTGTGGCGGGATCGTAGGCATGGGTGAAAGCCGTGCCGACCGAGCCGGCTTATTGCTGGAATTGGCTAATTTACCAACCCATCCACAAAGCGTCCCAATTAACCAGCTGGTTCGGGTCGCGGGCACACCAATGGAAGCTTTAGAAGATCTTGATGAGCTTGAGTTTGTACGCACTATAGCCGTAGCCCGGATTATGATGCCGCACTCAGTAGTGAGATTATCAGCGGGACGTACTGAAATGAGTGAAGCCAAACAGGCCTTATGTTTTTTTGCTGGTGCTAATTCTATTTTCTATGGTGAAAAACTACTCACAACCGATAATCCAGAAGCAAACAGTGATCAAAAACTGTTTGAAAAACTCGGGATCAATCGAGCTAAAACTGCGACTGAGTCAGCAGCCTGAATAGCTGATTCCGAATGAGCAGAATTCAACGCCAATTGTTGGAATTGCAGCAACAGCAGCGTTTTCGTGAGCGACACGTTGTGTCTGGCAGTTCTGGCTCAAGCCTAAGCGTTAATGGTGAAATGTTACTGAATTTTGCGGATAACGATTATTTGGGTTTGCGCACGCATCCACAACTTGCCCAGGCCTGCGCACAGTCGGCTCATGACTATGGAGTGGGCAGTGGGGCTTCGGCACTGATTAGTGGTTATAGTGATCAGCACCAGGGATTAGAACGGGAGCTGGCGGAATTCCTTGGATATGATAAAGCCCTGCTTTTTTCCAGTGGGTATCTGGCCAACCAGGCGGTGCTCAGCAGTCTTTGCCAGGCTGGTGACGGAATTTTCAGTGACCAGCTTAATCATGCTTCTCTAATTGATGGTTGTCGCCTGTCGCGAGCTGATGTTTACCGTTTCGAACACGCAAATACGGAAGAACTATCGGCATTACTGAATAAACACGTCAAAGTGAATGATTCCCAGCAAAACTTTATTTTGAGCGATGGTGTGTTTTCCATGGATGGAGATTGTGCAGCTTATGTTCAGTTGCAGGCACTGGCCAGGCAATACAGCGCCATGCTGATTATTGATGATGCGCACGGCGTGGGGGTGATGGGAGCCAATGGGCGTGGTAGCTGGGAGGCGGTTGGTGCCGATAAACCAGACCTGTTAATTGGTACTTTGGGGAAGGCTTTCGGTACCCAGGGCGCCTATGTTGCTGCCTCAGAAGAAATCATCGACTGGTTAATCCAGAAAGCTCGCTCATATATTTATACTACAGCTTTAGCACCGCCTATTGCAGCGGCCACGCGCGCCAGTTTGCAACTGATCAAAGAGGGCAGTAAATTACGCCAGCACTTAGCGCAAAACATTGCCTATTTTCGCAGTGGTGCAGATAAGATCGGCTTGCAAATACTCGACTCACAAACTCCAATACAAGCCGTTATATTGGGTGCAGAACAACGCGTTATAGACTGGTCTGCAAGTCTAAAACAGTCAGGAATTCTAGTCGGCGCAATCCGCCCGCCGACTGTACCAGAAGGCACCTGTAGATTACGTATTACCTTGAGCGCGGCACATACAAAAAATGAAATCGATCAACTATTAGAAGGACTTAAAGGTCCTCTGGCTCATTCATGAACTTGTATCTTGTGTCTAAAATACCCGTCTTTATGGTTCTGAATCTTGGCAATAGCGAGCTATTACCTGCGATTCACGCCTTAAATATAGCCATTTTGAACTACAATATAGTTCATCCAGAATAAACCAAAGGATCCTTAGTTTTGCAACCGCCAGAAGACAATGTAATTTGCCAGATTCGTCCGATACCGCATATGGGAGAGCTGGATATAGATAAGGCCCGCCTGGCTTTTGATCGGGCAGCAGCTGAATATGAGCGGCATGCATGGCTGCAGCAGGAAGTAGGCGGCCGTTTATTTGAGCGTTTGGATGAACTTAATTGTGAACCAAAGACTGTGGTTGATATGGGCTGCGGAACGGGCTTGCATAGTGCCAACCTGAAGCAACGTTTTCCAAAAGCCAATGTCATTGGTATTGATTTCGCAGAGGGTATGCTGGTCGAAGCCAAAAAACGCAATCGTTGGCACCGCAAGGTGGACTACAGGCAGGTGGATATGGCTCTCAGTGGCTTAGCTGACGCCTCGGTGGATTTAATTTATTCCAATTTGAGCTTGCAGTGGGCAACGGATCTGCGCGCAGTATTTAATGAATGGCGGCGGATAATGAAACCGGGAGGGCTGTTATTATTTACCAGTGTGGGGCCGGCAACGCTGATTGAACTGCGTGATGCATGGGCAAAAGTTGACGATAAAACGCATGTAAACCCTTTTCTTGATATCCGTGATGTAGGCGATACCTTAATGGCCTCCGGCTTTAGTGAGCCGGTGATGGATGCAGAATTATTAACTTTGACTTATTCCACGGTGCACAAATTAATGCGGGAACTCAAAGGCATGGGCGCCCACAACGTGAATCAGAATCGTCAACATAGCCTGACAGGCGTAGGGCGTATTCGCTCAATGTGTGAAGCCTATGAAGACTTTCGTCTGCCGGATGGCCGTTATCCAGCAAGCTGGGAAATAATCTATGGAGTCGCCTGGCAGCCCGATGAAGGACAGCCAATTCGCAGTGTAGTTGGTGAAGAGGCCAGTTTCTCAATAGCGCATTTACTCAATAGCCGGAAAAAGAAAAAATGAAACGTTGGTATATCACAGGAACAGACACAGAAATTGGCAAAACCCATGTTAGCTGTCAATTACTACAAAGCCTAAGCCAACTGGGTCTAAGCACGGCGGCATTTAAGCCAGTGGCTTCTGGTGCGGAGGACACAGGCAATGGTTTGCGTAATGATGATGCAAACCAATTAATTCATGTTAGTAGTACTAAAATTCCATATAGCAAGGTTAATCCCTGGTGTTTTACTGAAGCGGTTGCCCCCCACTTGTTGGCTGCAGAAGCTGACGTGCAGATCAACCCAGAGCACATGGCGCAGATGGTTTCACAGTACCCGGCAGAGGTGGCAGTGATCGAAGGTGTTGGTGGTTGGCTGGCGCCATTGGATGCTAAAACCTCGCAGGCTGACATGGCAAAGGCGCTGGGTGCAGGGGTTATTTTGGTGGTGGGCATGCGCTTGGGTTGTATTAATCATGCGCTGTTAAGCGCCGACAGAATACAAGCTGATGGTTTGTCTTTGTTGGGCTGGGTTGCTAATCAGGTTGATCTCGAGATGGCTCGTTATCAGGATAATATAGACACCCTAAAAGCCCGCATAAGCGCGCCTATGTTAGCAAACATTGCCTGGAATGAAAATAGTCCTAAATATGACTTAAACAACTTAATCAATTGATCTGGGACAGGTTTTGACGCATTTAGAAGCATTTTTTTGATGAATCTAGTATAATTGGGTTGCTGATGTTTTCCCCCTTTGCGTCAGCTCCCATCGAGGGCCGATCAACCCCTTATCGGCCCTCGATACTTTTCTAACTTTAAAAGCATTGTTTTTCACACGCTAATTTGCTGTCTCTAGATAGTCGTGCCTGTTAGATTTTTTTACCCTATGGGCAATAAAGAATGCAAAAAAACAAAGGTTCTACCACAGACTTTCCTTTGAACTAACTCTGCCTTAAGGCTGGTGGGCCTGAGCTAAATAGGCGTGTGTCTGCATTTCATTTAAGCGACTATAAGTGCGTCGAAATTCAAACGCTAAACGCTCGCCCTGATAAAGGCTGTCGATATCAGTGGCGGCACTGATTACCAGATTGACTCCGCGATCATAGAACTCATCCACCAGATTGATAAACCGCCGCAAGCTGTCTGCTTTGTCGTCATTCAAGTGGGGTACATTGGAGATTAATACGGTGTTAAAAGCGCGGGCTATTTCTATGTAATCCACTGTTCCCCGAGGTTTTTCACAGAGCTCATCAAAATCAAACCAGATAATGCCATCCCCACGGTGGCGAGCCTGAAACAGGCGAGAATTGATCAATAAGTCAGTATGACCACGTTCACTGCCTGGATTAATTTCTGCATAAATTTTTTCCAGAGCATTATCGGCGCCTGAGCTCAAAGGCGAATGGTATACCGGTGATTTCTCCAGTATCCGTAGCCGATAATCAATGGCGCTATCCAGATGCAGGGTTTGACAGTGGTTATTAATGGCTTCAATTGCAGGTAAGAAACGTGCTCGTTGTAAGCCGCCCAGATAAAGGTTTTCAGGTGCTGTGTTGGAAGTAGCCACCAATACTACGCCTTGTGCAAACAAGGCCTGCATCAGCTCGCCCAGCAACATGGCATCAGCGATATCACTGACATAAAATTCATCAAAGCAAATAACGGATTTGTCTGCCCATTGTTGAGCCACGGTTTGTAACGGGTTTTGTTGACCATCCAGTTCGCGCAACGCCTGATGAATGCGTTGCATAAACCGATGAAAGTGAAGCCGGGTGGTTGAATCAGCAGGGAGACTGTCATAAAACAGATCCATCAGCATGGTTTTCCCACGCCCAACATCTCCCCAGATATACAAGCCGCGTAGATTTTCAGGGGTTTCAGTGCGCTTGAATAAGCGCCCTAGAAAACTGTTTTTTTGTTTGCTGCGTTCCTGTAGCTGCAGATACAGCTTTTGTAAGGCCTCTATAACTGGTTTTTGGCCCGGATCAAATGTTAACTGCTGGTTTTCCAGGCGAGACTGCCAGACACGCTCGGGCCCAGCAGAACTTGAATTCACGCTGCGGGTTGGCCGGGGAGCTGTTCGCGCACTCCGTTTTTAATTAAGCCGCGCAAATCCATTAATCGGCGGTGGAAGAAATGATCGGCCTCTTCCATGATCTCAAGTCGTGGTGGAGGTTTAATCTCTCGCGCCCAGTTAATCACAGCATCTGCGGGCACCAACTCGTC
>CAXMRK010000100.1:0-7851 GCA_964195815.1 uncultured Acidimicrobiia bacterium
TGTAGTTACTGCTTTATCAGAGATATGAAATAAGCTGAAGTTCAGTAAGGTTTTCGTTTCCTGCCAAAAATGAAAGCTTATAAGTTTTATTCTTAACCAGAGACCACCCACACCCTGCCTGAGCGCCAGTACTTCGCTATCGACCTGTGAGTTGACTAATGCAAGGTTATCGATTGTTGCGTCAACATCGGCGACCAGCTTCAGTGTTTTGTGTGCATTGGCCTGAGACTCTGCGTAATATTTTTTTGCGCTGCGCCCTGCTTCTGGTGCGGGTGTAATCAGTGTGTTTTGACTGACATTGGTCCACAAGGCTAATTGCTGGTCGATTCCATTGACCAATGCTTCCAGAGATGGGCTGATTATGTGTAAGTTTGTGGCTTGAGCAACGGCCCCTGAGCGCAATAAATACCAATCATGCTTGGCATATTCCAATTCGAGTTTTAACTGAGCCAGCACTTCCTCGACAGAGACCAGAGTCAATTGTTGTTTCAGTTTAAGGATTTTAAATGGATCCTGTTTCTGAGCATTCACCGCGTCCAGTAATTGGTGCTGAACAGCCGCCTGATTTGAAGTGATATTAGTAACCTCGGCGGACAGGCTCTGGATATTGCCTTTAAGTTTGTCCAGCGAGAGGTCATCGGCTAGTAAATGCGATGAGGCGTAATCTATTTTTTGTGTTGCACTTTCCAGATAAGTCTTCAGCTGCTCCTGATGACTAGTATTGGCTGCCAACTGTTTCTGTAAGGCATAAAGCTCAAGCTGCAAGTTCATTCCATGCAAGCCAGTGAGCAAACGTGCGGATGAACTTGGATCAACATTATTATATTCGACCAGATTCAGGTCGCGTCTTTGTTCCAATAATTCACTTTGCCTTGTTAATTGCTGATTTTCCAACTTCAACTCATTGAGTTGATTTTCAGCCTCTCTTGCTTGCTTCTTTAATTCGAAGTCTTGCTCAAGGGTATAATTGTCAAAGGTAGGTAGCGTGGTTACTTGCAAAGGGCTTAGGCTGCCTTGCATTGTAAGTGCGGTATCGAGATTGGATCGCAATGTTTTTACAGTGGTTTGGGCGACCACCAAATTATCTGCATCCAGCCCCTGGATATATTCATTGACACTGTCTATCAGTATGTTTGCACGACTACGAAATACATTGCTCTCTTCAGAAAGAAAATTCGCCCACCAGTCATCAGATAACACTGTTATATCTGGTGCAACCCATGACTGTTCGCTAACAGCATCTACCGCATCAACTTCCTCACTCCAGCTTGTGAGTGGGTGTAGCAGCAAGACACATAGCAATAAAGATTTGTAGAGCATAGAAAGCATTCAAAATTACTCAAAGTAACTGATTAATTAATAAACAATCCTCAGCATATAAAGATCATCAATTGGGTTTCACGATGATTTGGATATAGACGCCGGTCTTAGCCAACGCTAAAAGCGTTACCTATAACGAGTATTTCAGGACTGTAGAGCATATTGTACGCTGAAACCTGAATATTAGGGCGGAGTCGATCTCCGCCCTGCCATTACAATAATCCAGATTTAGAATTAACTGACCTTTATCAGGGTTGCTTTTGAAAAAACAGATACACTAATCCCAACTTCATAATCAAAGAAAATAAAATCATGAATAAAGCAATCAGGAATCTTGAGCCTAAAGCAGTATGGAATAATTTTTCAGACTTAAACAGCGTCCCTCGCCCCTCAAAAAAAGAGGAGAAAGTTCGTCAGTTTATGTTCGATTTTGGTGAAAACCTGAATCTAAAAACAGTTATTGATCCGATTGGTAATGTGATCATTAAAAAACCCGCAAGCAGCGGTATGGAAAATCGTAAAACCGTAGTCATGCAATCGCATCTGGATATGGTTTGCCAAAAAAATAACGACACAGACTTTGACTTCGACAGCATGGGTATCAACATGCTGATTGATGAAGACTGGGTCAAAGCAGATGGCACTACGCTAGGAGCTGACAATGGAATCGGCGTCGCAGCTATCATGAGTATATTGGAATCTTCCGATATTCCCCATCCTGCAATCGAAGCCTTATTCACAATCGATGAAGAAACGGGCATGACCGGAGCACTGGGTTTAGAAGCCGGTTATCTGGACGGTGAAATTCTACTCAATCTTGATACCGAAGATGACGAAGAAATTGGTGTAGGTTGTGCCGGTGGCATTGATATTACCGCGCGTAAAACTTATCAATCTGAAGCCGCTCCTGCTAATGCTTCCGCTTTCAAAATTACAGTAAAAGGATTACGCGGCGGTCATAGCGGCATGGATATTCATCGTGGTTTTGGCAATGCCAACAAAATGATGAACCGAATTTTGTACGCACTAGACCAACATGTATCCATTGCGGAAATTGATGGTGGCAGCTTGCGCAACGCCATACCGCGTGAGAGCAATGTATTAATCACTTGCACAGACACAGCGCAAATGAAATCTGCTTTCGAGAAAATCGTCAGCGAACTTCGTGATGAATATCTAAGCCTCGAGAGCGACCTGGAAATCCTGTTAGAAGCAGCCGACACTCCATCTTCAGTGCTTAGCCAAAGCGAACAATCAGCCTTAATCAAATCTGTTTATGCCATCCATAATGGAGTATTCAGAATGAGCCCGGATATTGATGGTTTAGTGGAAACATCCAACAGCCTGGCTCGCATTGTAGCTAAAGATGGCGCCATTGAAATCAGTTGCCTAACCAGAAGCTCGGTTGATTCAGGCAAAATGGATTTGGCCTATCACCTTAAATCAGGACTCGAACTCGGTGGCTTTGAAGTTGAGTTATCGGGGTCTTATCCCGGCTGGAAACCTAATCCATCCTCAGCAATCTTAAAAGTACTGGAAGGAATTTATGCTGATATCTTTGGTAAAAAACCAGATGTTTTAGCTTGTCATGCGGGTTTGGAATGTGGAATTCTGGGTACCAATTATCCAGAGATAGATATGATCTCTTTCGGCCCTAATATCCGCGGCGCCCATTCACCGGATGAGCGTGTGAGTATTTCTTCTACACAAAAATTCTGGAAATATTTACTCGGTATTTTAGAAAATATTCCAACACGCTAACTATGAGTGCACTTAACAGGCTGGAGTCGATTACGACTCCAGCTTTTTTTATTAATCTGTAGTTGAATTCAAAGCATAGATCGCAAAACTACCTAGCCAATGCCCGCCTTCATAACTATCACCAACGATAGATGGCAAAGAATAATTGATATGTTGATCCGCTATCGCTTTAAGGTGGCAATATTCTGGCAGCCCTGCTGAAATCTTATTCAAACTCCAGGCACGCGAGAAATTAACCCCATCTAAATGCACCAACTTACCATCGGTACGATCTGATACCTTGCCGGTTTCAAGCTGGTAAGCCTGATCAATAAGCTCCGGCAAAAAGCCCTGCAACCATACTTTAAATTCAGGTAGTGGCAAGACCCGTTTCATAATCGCTGCCTCTTCCAGACAAGGGGATAAAAAGTCAAAACCACCTGGCTCCCAGGAAATCGGACAGCCCTGATCGTTTTGATAAAAATCTTTGGCTCTTTGTTCAATCAGACTTGCCAACTTTTCATCTTTAACAGTGTTTGCATAATCTAAAGCAAATGAAAGTCCAAACGCGGTATTGGGATGTTCACCCACGCGGATGGGATAATTCAGTTTGGGTAAAAACTCCAGATATTTCCCCACAATCATATCGGTCATGGGTTGTAAGTTGGCTTCCAGCTGACGCGCTACAGGATCATCCCAGCCATGAATTTCTTCGGCGAGTTTAAGCAACCATGCCCAACCGTAAGTGCGCTCATAAGACTTATTGTGTTTACCATCAAAATAACTCAATTCATTGATGATATTTTCAGTGGATATATTTGCCAGCAACTTCGCTTTTATACTTTCTGCATTATCTAAATCAGGAAATTGTTTTAACAGAGATACCAGGCTCCAATGCCCATGAACAGCAGAATGCCAATCAAAACAGCCATAAAAAGCCGGATGTAAAGCCTTTGGCGATTTTAGATCAGTACTGTCACCGATAACCCCATTCAACTTATTCGGGTATTCAGTATTCATGCAATCTAAGGGTAGTTGTGCGAGCCGATTTGCTTCAACCAGGTTGAGTTTTGGAGCTGTTACATTTGCTGTTGAACTTGCACTGTTCTCACTGCTTGCCAAAGCCGTCTGAAAACTCAGCAAGAATGCCACAATAATAAAAGCGTAGTATTTCTTCATTTTAATTTTTACCTTTTGCCGGTTACACAAGCAAATAATAGCAGCTAGTCTGTTGATGCGTTGTTTTGTATTGAGACTTAAATTTAACAAGGAATTCTACAAAAACTTGATTCAATACTGAACAAAGCATAAATAACTTTATTAGAGAAAGTTAAGCATCGAAAATTGAGCTGTTATCAGCTATTAAATTTTTGAAGGATTTCAATTGAGAGCCTGCAAATAATAGGGGTTTGACCCTTATTATTTTCCGCAGGCTGAAGTGGTTATTATGCAGGCTACCGGACATTAGCCCATGCTGGAACGTCCAGCGGAAACGGCGGCTCATTACCTGGAGTTTGTGAACAAGTACTAAGCCACACCTTCATCACCTGCGGTAAAATATCCGTAAAGATGATCGGAGCACTCGTATGAATACACTAACACCAATCCAGGTACGGATACTCGGCTGCCTGATGGAAAAAAAAGAAACCACACCTGAGCAGTACCCGCTAACGCTGAATGCGCTGCGCAATGCCTGCAACCAGAAGTCATCCCGATTCCCTGTAACAAACTACAGCGAAGGTGAGGTTGGTCATACCATACGTGAGCTTGAGGCTATGGATTTGGTACGCGAAGAGTGGGGCGTTCGCGTACCCAAATATTCGCATCTTGCAAGCAAGGGCCTGGATATTCACAGCCAGGGTATCGCTCTGATTTGTGTGTTGATGCTGCGCGGTCCACAAACCCTGGGTGAGTTAAAAATCCATTCACATCGACTGTTTCAGTTTGGTGATCTTGAGGATGTAGAGTTTGCACTGCAAAAACTTATCGACCATGAACCATCAATGGTAGTCGCCTTACCTCGCCTGGCTGGCCAGAAAGAAGGGCGTTATGCCCACCTTCTGAGTGGCGAAGCAGATATTCCGGCAATGACTCCGCTAGCCGCATCTGCCCCGTCAACAGGACTCGAAGCACGTATTGAACTGCTGGAGCTTGAGCTGGAGGAGATGAAACAGCGACTGACAATACTGGAAAGTAGCTAGGTGCTTCTTTTGGGGACAGTGGACTTCCCCCAAATCGCTGATAAAAGTGTCCGTTGAACTGGGGGAGGTTCAGTCTGTCCCCTATTCTTACGAAGGGCTCGCTCTGTTTGATTGCGTATCTGGATAATGATTGATATCCAAGCTTGACCCAGTGCAACCCATAGCTGTTACATTTAAGAGCCTCAAAGTTCCTGACTTGGGCCTTTTGGGCGGTTGTGGTTGATTTGTCCTGTTCAGGTGCTGTTGCGTAGCAGAGAGCTGGAGTTAGACTCGCTGCTTGAGTTGATCGAAGTCAAATACAGGGGCTTTAAAACTGATCTGCGTGGGTATCTGCGATATTATAGACGCACAGATAATTGGGTTTTGGTGTGGAAAACTTGTCTGGCGTGATTCTAGCCCGCATATTGCATGAGTTGCGCTGATATTGACTTGGTTGTTTAAAATATCCAATGAACTATAAGCAATATTCAGGTCTGGAAGAGAGTACAAAGTGTACCTCTACCGGTTTATCGCCTGATTGCACGGCACATCCAGGCTAATCCCGCTTGTTCCATAGCTATGAACCTGCACACGATCAACCAGACTGCACTCGTGAAATCAACCGACAATTCCGGTAACTCATGTAATATGCGGGCTAGTTGATTGTTTCGATAAATAGGGTAAAGAATATTATGTATAGTCCAAGAATGAGATCGTTTTGGGTTGATTTTCCGCTGAACTCCGAACAGTATTCCAAGTTAAAACTAAAGTGGCGACGCAGACAGAATAACTATGAAATACAAAACCCCCACCCGGAGCTTAGAATAAGGACGTTTTGCACATTTGGTGGAAATGATTACCAGATAATCAGTCTTGAAGCACGTGGTGATATAGATGATTACGCCACAGCGCTTAAAGTAATGGATCGATGGATTGTGGAAACGCTCGGAGAATACTAGGGAATCACGATACTGTCATTTCAGGAAGTCGGTAAGTGGGCAGTAAATTTCCCGTGTAACACTTCACAGGACAGACATATCATACAATCATTTATTACTGTTTTTGAGTGATTTTACTAACCACTCTGTCGGTTATTCTCGATTTCCTCTCGTGGTAGGAACCCTGAGGACAGGCACATCATAGGTCAAATTTTAGGGTAAATCTGCCATAAACGAGTAACTTTACTTGGCTACCTATCAGAAATCTTCAACTTTTACTCGTGGCAAAAACAGGAATCGGTCTAAAAAGTGCCTGTCCCAGGTTTTCGTAAAATATGACTTATTCTGTGCCCTTCGTGCCTGTCTCATATATTTAATACCGTGGTTCGTATACTGTTGTTGATCCTACAAGGGTGTTTGTCTGATGACATTGTCTTGCACGAATCCCGCTTATTTTCAGAGCACCAAAGGAGATTAATACGATGGCTGACTTACCTGTGGAATTAACAATGCTGCTATGGGCATCCATATTATACGTTGCACAAATTTGGGTCGCCGCACTGGCGGCTGATATCAAAAACGGCGTGGCATGGGGGCTGGGTAATCGAGATGTCATTCCCGAGTTGCCAGGCTGGAGTGGCCGGGCTAAGCGTGCTCATGTGAATATGGCCGAAAATCTACTGCCGTTTGCCTGCTTAGTGCTGATCGCCCATAGTACGGGCCACTTGGGCGAGTTGAGTGTGCTGGGTGCACAGGTCTTTTTTGTGAGCCGACTGGCACATGCCTTTTTGTATTTAGGTGGCGTAAAGGTATTACGCTCGTTGGCTTACTTTGGTGGCCTGGCCGGCATGGTAATGATCGCTATACAAATTTTATAAATTTGCTGGTGAGTGTTTTAAAATGGAAAAGGTCCTGATATGCGCCCAAGGTGAATGTATCAGGATCTTTGTTTGTTCTTTTTATCCAGTTTAAGCTATAGAAACAAACCCGCTTTTACCAGTCAGTATCGAATTCAATATCATCCGAGTCGTCCAATGATAGCCTGGCAATAATACCTACTTGCATTTTTATACTGTGTGTCATACAGTATACAACACATACTATGTGACACACAGTACATGAAAATACAAACCAGCATAAATGAAGATAAGTGCATCAACGAAAATGTGGACAAGCTCCGGCTGGAACTGCGCCGCGGGGCGCTACCCTTGGCTGTATTAGCCCAGTTAAGGGAGGAGCATTACGGCTATTCCTTACGCAAGCGTCTCAATGTGCAGGGCCTTGATATTGATGAGGGCACACTTTATCCGCTAATCCGTCGCCTTGAAAAACAGGGTTTGCTGAACAGTGAATGGCGTAAGGATGAGAAACGCAGAAAACGTTACTACCTGATATCCGGACTGGGCGAATCAGTTCTCATCGCGCTTACACATCAGTGGAGAACACTCAATGAAAGTATTAACGGTATCCTCGGAGAGGAAGAATAATGAGTTTACTTAAAGCATACGTACACCAGGTTGTTTCATATCACCCGCCAGAAGATCGTGATGAGCTCTTTGCCGAGATATATGATGAGATCTGTGAGGAATACACTGATCAACGGGAAACAAATACCGCCCTCTCAGAGGCAGATCTTCTCGACGCTAACAAACAGCACCCGATGAAGTCCGCCA
>CAXMRK010000101.1:0-5434 GCA_964195815.1 uncultured Acidimicrobiia bacterium
CCGGTCGTGCGACCGCCAAACAGGTCGACCCTATTGCTTATCAAAATTATCTGCGTGGTCTGGAACTTTGGGGAACGCGTCAGGACCCCAAAAATCGCAGTGGTGCAATCGAAGCGTTTCAACTGGCAACAAGTCAGGATCCAAATTTTGCCGATGGCTGGGCTGCGTACGGCGTGTCGATGTCACATTCGGCTAATACTGACTCTGGCATGAATTTAGAACTACACAAAGCTACTACGATCCAGGCACTGGAAACGGCTATTAAGTTAGATACCGAAAACGCACGTGCTTTGGCCGGCCTTGGCGTATATTTTATTAACCAGGAAATTGATATCGAACGCGCGAAATCTTATCTGACAAGAGCGCTGAAACTTGCCCCTAACTCAGCTGAAGTACGATATGCCTGGATAGGGCCTTCAATTTTTACGGGTGATCTATCAGAGGTACGCCAGAGGTTCAATCAGGCGATCGCGCTTGATCCACTCAACCAGACAGTACAACGTGTTTATGCTGAAGCTCTTGGGGCTATGGGTGATTATGATGGTGTGTCAGTGCTTATTGAAAATTGTGATAGTTGCACTAAATCCGATAAGGCTCTTCTAGCAGCTTCACATTATATGTCGGCTCGACGAAGCGGTTCAGATGATCAAGTTCGAGCAACCGCAGCCAAATACAATACGCTATTAAGTGAGTATAGAAGCTTCGTTGAGGCCTCTTTCGGAAATGCTTATGTAGAGCGCCACCTTATTTTATCCTCACCTGCCTTTGTCGAAAGATTATTGACGGGTTCTTCTATACCTGAGCAAGAACTAAATGCGCTTAGGTCTATACCTGATGAAAGTGCCTATTTTGATCTGCCGCTTGTTTTGGCACAGATTGGAGAAACGGATCTTGCCCTCAACTTGCTTGGTCAGGCTTACACAAGTGATCTATTTGATTTGAATTGGATCACACAACCCATGGGTCGTGACGTCTGGCCAGATACCGTGCGCCGTGATCCGCGCTTTCATGCGTTTTGGCAAAACCTGGGCATGCCGGAATTAGCTACGATACTGCGAGAGAAAGGTAAAACTGCAGGTTTACCATTACCATTGAAAAAGGCTGATTGATGAGCTTATTTAACGAACTCAAAAAGAGAAACGTCTTCCGAGTTGGCCTAGCCTATATAGTCAGCGCCTGGGTTATTGCACAAGTTGTTGATTTGGTCTTAGACGGCATTAAAGCACCTGATTGGGTAATGCAGGCTTTGCTTCTGGGATTGGGACTGGGTTTTATAGCCGCTTTAATTATCGCATGGGCTTATGAGTTAACCCCTGAAGGAATTAAAAGAGAAAAAGACGTATCTCGTGATGACTCAATCACCAATATCACTGCCAAAAAATTGGATTACATTACATTGGCAGCAGCATTTGTGGTGGTTGCTTTGTTTATCTATCAACAAATGAACCCAGCGGTAACAACTAGCGACGATAACTCGAAAATAGTTGAAGTTGAGAACAAGCCTGCCTTAACAAATGACAACTCTCGTACGACTACAGTTACTCCTAATCAAGAAGAAAATTCAACCTCAAATAGCAATGAAAAATCCATTGCCGTTTTACCCTTTGCTGATATGAGCCAGGCAGGCGATCAAGAATATTTTGCCGATGGTATCTCAGAAGAAATCCTCAATGTGTTAGTGCGAATTCCCACACTTAAAGTCGCTGGAAGGACTTCAAGCTTTTCTTTTAAAGGCAAAGATCAAGACTTACGTATGATCGGTGACAGTCTTGGTGTGAATCATATACTCGAAGGTAGTGTGCGCCGCTCTAATACAAAGCTACGTATCACTGCGCAGCTGATCCGGAGTGATGATGGTTTTCACCTTTGGTCAGATACTTATGATCGTGAGATTGCAGATATTTTTGATATCCAGGATGAAATCGCCAGACAGGTCGCCGATCAACTGGTGATTGCTCTAGGTCTTGATATCAAAACAAAAGACCAATATCGAACAGCTGATTTAGCGGTTTACGAGAACTATCTCAAGGCCAAGCAACTGTTCACCCAAAGGGGTCGTGAAAAATTAGACCAGGCGCTGGGCTTACTCAAGGAAGCCACCTCACGCGATCCCAATTATGCGCCGGCCTGGACGTTAACCGCACATATCTACGGGGTTTATGAGGCGTATGCAAGCAATGAAGAAGTTGATGCTAAATACAAACAGTGGTTTGCAGACGGTAGGGATGCGGCACAGCGTGCAATCAAACTAGATCCACAATCTGGCGAGGCCTATGCAGCCTTAGGTAGTTATGATTTTTATGATTTTGACTTCATCTCGGGGGTTGAAAACTATGAACGCGCTTTGGAACTTGCTGCAGATAACCCCATAGTTCTGGATACTGTCGCCCAGAATTATCTTGAAATTGGATATTCTCAAAAAAGCAAACAACTGGCTGAAAAGGCCATTGGTATTGACCCATTGGTTGCCATGTATAGGAACACTATAGGTCAAGCTAATTTAGCCTTGAATCAAGATCAAACAGCCCTCAAGAATTTTGAAAAAGCCATTGATCTCGATGAAACTTTGGTTTTTCCATATAACAACTTACAAAATTATTATTTGTTGAATCAGAAATTCGATCAATTCAAGGCAGTGACTGAGCGACGTTTAGCCATCGATATTAATGAGGGACCACTAACTAAAATCGGTCTGGAATTGCTTAACGACAAAACCCTCATTGCTGATAAAGCGGCGCTGCAACGCCTGGCTCGAGAAAGTGACGGCTGGAAAAAATATCTATTAAACAGATACCTGAACAATGTCGATTTTGTGGCCAAAATATATGAACAAGTGATTTGGTCTGGGGATCAGCGTTTTTACCCAGAATTATTTGGTCCCAACCAACAGCCTCTTTATGCCCACGATCGATGGAAACAGCAAGTTCGCACAGATGGGGTGTTGGCATTATGGCAAGCCAAAGGTTTTCCAGCACACTGCAAACCGATTGGCGATGATGATTTTGAATGTGATATGGCAGACGAGAAAAAATAATGCTTTTCCGCTGCTGATGGAACGATTAAACCAGAGTTTCAAGCGAATATGGATCGCTTGCGTGAGTTCTCGGAGGAGACCGAGCTAATGAATAATTGGATCGATTGTCTTTTTTATCGTCTAAGAGCAACTCGTACATTCAATCAAAGCTGCAGGCGTTCGAACTATATTCTTGATGGTATGAAAGCAGCTGACAATCCCGTAGCAGCGACACCATGATAATCTGTCAACAGCCTCAACAGACTGTGTGTGCATCCACCTATATAGACAACTGATATTCATCTACACTTAAGCGTATTTTCGATAGACAGCAATCCTGTCACGACAAAACACCTGCCAATACGCGTATGCCTGGAGTAAGATTTCCAGCATGATCCAACAAATTGTAAAAAATCCAAAAAAACTATTCTGGTTGCTACAAACTATCGGCTGGGGCGGGTTTATTACGCTTAACTATGTGCAGGGTATTGCCTGGGAAATGAAGTCAGATTATTTCCTACCGTCGGTACTCTATGGCTGCTTCGGCTTTCTGTTAACCCTTCTGCTGCGTCCGATCTACCGCAAGTTCTGGAAATTGCCACCGATCAAAATTGTTTTTGCGGTAGTGCTGGTTTCAGTTATAGCCGCTGGAATATTTGATGCCTATAAGACCATGATTTATTTATGGGTCTATCCGGATAGTAAATGGCAACCACAAAGTTGGGTTGATTACATCAAAGCCCTACCTTTAAGCCTTTATGTCATATTGGCATGGAGTAGCCTTTATTTTGGAATTAAGTCATGGCGTAGCGCACAACAGCAACATGAAAAAGCACTGCGAGCGACCAGTGCAGCGCATCAGGCACAATTAAAAATGCTGCGCTACCAACTAAATCCACACTTCTTGTTTAATACCCTCAATGCAATTTCTACGCTGGTGCTTGATGCTAATACCAGCACTGCAAACAAGATGATTACAGAACTGAGTTCTTTTTTACGCCACTCGCTGGATCGTAATCCAACCCAAAAAGTCAGCTTGCAAACTGAACTCGATAATCTCAATCGTTATCTCTCAATCGAAAAGGTACGCTTCGGTGAACGCTTGCGTCTGCATACTGAGATTGAAACTCAAGCCTGGGAGGCGCTGGTGCCCAGTTTGATCTTGCAACCTTTAATTGAAAACGCAGTCAAATATGCTGTTGCCGACAGCGAGTCTGGTGGTAGTATTACTTTGACGGCAAAATTAGAAGGCAAAGACGTGCCGCAAGCCAATGCAGTAGCCCCAGACTTGATTATCCAGGTAATTGATGATGGTCCGGGATTGACTGAAGGTCAAAACTTCAATCAATTACAACAACCAACGGTCAGGGGTAGCGGTGTAGGTCTAAGTAACACCATCGAGCGTTTACAGGTCTTATATGGTGAGCGCGGTCAGTTAAGTATTAACAATGTTGAACCACATGGACTTGCCGTCAGTATCCGTATACCGTTGGAGTACCAATAAATAGTTAACTCAGTCCGCAGGAGGCTATAAGCTTGTCAAATCCGCCAGCACCAAGTATTCGCACCTTAATTGTCGATGATGAAGCACTTGCGCGCCGCGGGCTTGAATTACGCTTGGCCAGACAACCTGGAATCAACATTATTGGCCAGGCCCAAAATGGCAGACAGGCGGTAAAATTAATCAGCGAACTCTCACCTGATCTGGTTTTCCTTGATATCCAGATGCCCGGCATGACCGGTTTTGATGTTATTCGTAGTCTTAACCCAAAAAAATTGCCAATGATTATCTTCGTCACAGCTTTTGACCAATATGCGATCAAAGCCTTCGAAGCTAACGCCATTGATTATTTGCTCAAACCTATAGATGACAGTCGCTTACATCAGGCTTTGTTTCGAGTTAATGAACGCCTTCGTCAAAATCGCGCTGAGCAACAGAAAAAAACCTTACTTCGAATTGTTAGTAGCTTGAGTGGTGAAAATGTGAGCTCATACCAACAACTGAAACAGCAAAAAGATAAAATCCTCAAGGCTGGAAATTCAAGCCAGTCGCCACGATTGGCAATCCGTGATGGAGGAACAACCACCTGGGTTCTACAAGACAATATTGATTGGATAGATGCTGCTGGGGATTATATGTGCGTCCATGAAAATGGGACAACACATATTATGCGGACAACCATGAAGGCTCTGGAAGCAGAGCTCGATGCCGATATTCTGCAACGCATTCATCGCTCAACTATCGTTAACATTCATAAAGTACAACGTATGCAATCACATATAAACGGTGAATATTTCTTAACTTTGGATTGCGGTGAGGTAGTTAAATTATCGCGTAGTTATAAGCACAAACTCGATACATTCGGCGCCTGATAAACCTCTATCTCATTTTCCGTTCGTAGCGTCGCTTCACCCCTTGAA
>CAXMRK010000102.1:0-3172 GCA_964195815.1 uncultured Acidimicrobiia bacterium
CCATCGAGATCACCAGCTGGTTGAGTCATTAATGTGGAGTCAGAAAACATAATCAATTGTTTTCTAGTTAAAGCTCAATCCAGCAATTCTTATTCAAGCTCTGATATTGCTAACTGTCGGTCAAGTATTTCCATGGCCTCATAGGGTTCGCATTCGCTGCCTCTAACATAGGCTTGAGTCACATCATCAATTTTTTTGTCACCAAACAGCAGGTATAGCCCGTTGCCATATTCGATATGTGCGATGGGTGAATTTGGGGTGATAGCCAGAGCTTGCTCAAAATGCTCAATGGCCATTTCACTTGATACGCCATACGTCATCGAGCCAATAAATTTACCAATCTTATCGATTACCTCTGCATGGTATAAAGCCATAGCAATATGTGCTTCAGCATGTTCAGAATTAAGTTCCAGAGCGTTTTCAAGCGCGGTTTTTATTTGCGTGCCATATCCTTTTTTTAATGCTGTTATAACAGAAATGAGTTGGCTTAAACGCCCTAAAGCAAAAGCCTGAAAATACCAGGCGTTGATATTTTCGGGTTCATTTATTGCGGCAGCTTCGGCTCGAGCGGCAATGTCTTCATACATGATCTGACGTTGCTCATCATCATTTTCCAGATGGTTGGCATACATTCCACAAGCTTTATTGGCAACCACATGAGCCGCTTCACCGATCTCAGCGGCTAAAACATAGGCTGCAGCAAACTCTCCTTGATGATAATGACGCCAGGCTTGTTGTAGTTGTGGATCTTCAGGCCAGGGTTCACAGTCACCTAAATGTAAACGTTCCCAGTTGTTTTTCAATTCATTGCCAGCATAAGAGTAGGCGTCATATGGGAATTCTATCCATTGGCTGGTATTTATTGTCATAATGTAAGTCCTTGAATTTAAATATTAATATAGCTCATCATGAATATTGTACCGGAATGATCTGGCTTTTGTGTCGAGAATATTAAAGTTTTTCAATAATTAGTGTGATCGCTCTAGACTATATACGTATTCTATGGCTGTCGATGAAGACTATTCATTAAATTTAAGGAGGCTATCATGGCTGTTAAAAAGAAAATTTTGAAGAAAAAAGTAAGCAAGAAATCTGCTGCTAAAGTATCTATCACTAGTAATCCTATCGTTGAATCTGCCAGTGACATCTGGTTGGCTGGCCTGGGTGCATTTGCAATGGCTCAGAAAGAAAGCGCAAAAGCTTTGAGTGCCGGTTCTCAATTGTTTGATAGTTTGGTTAAAGAAGGCACTAAAGTTGATAAGAAGACTCGTGATGCAGCTGTAAATGCTGTTGATGATATTAAAGATAGCGTTGATGATATTCGCGATTCACTTGAAACCCGAGTTAACTCTGCGCGTAAGCAAGCTGTACAAAATTGGGATCATATGGAAAACGTTTTTGAAGAACGAGTTTCACGTGTATTAGGGCGCCTTGGTGTTCCGACTGCCGATGATCTAAAATCTTTTGCAGATCGTGTGCAGGAACTTGCTGAAAAAGTAAAATCAATCACTGAGCAAGAAATTCAACGAGTTGGAAGATTAGCCAATAAAGATGCTAAAACTATTGCTGCTGATGCGAAAAAAGTAACTCGCACTGTTAAACGCGCGGTTGAAAAAGACGTAAAGATGGCAACTGCTGATGTTAAGAAAGTTGCTAAAACAGCCCGCAAAACAGTACGTAAAGTCAGAGCAACGGCAGTCAAAGCTGTAGCTCCTAAGAGCACACCTAAGAAAGTTGCTGCAAAAGCAAAAGTAAGCAAAACTGCAAAAACTGCGACTAAAAGCGTAAAGCAGGAAGCTAAGAAAGTTGAAAGTTCTGTTAAGAAAGCAGTTAAATAAGATTTAGAAAATTAAGACAAAAGGCCCGCTTTTAGCGGGCCTTTTTTATGTGCTTTACAGTCTATAAAGTTCTGCATGAGCAAAAGTTTGACTCCGCTCTGGCTCTCGCATCCATGGTGCTACCAGACTGATAAGCTGATAGATACCTTCAGTAATATCCTTATTGTCAGGGCTTATGGATTTTGTGCTTTGGCGGCGAAATGATAGCCAAAAAGTCAGGGTGATTACAATACTCTCTACTAAAGTACTGATTTGCTTGTCGTTGACATCAAGGATGCCTTGTTCTCGCAGTGAGAGTAATAATTCAGCTGCAACAACACGCTCACGTTGCATCAATTTATCTATACCTTTTTCAATTTCGGGATAACGCTCCATCAAACTATTGATATCTCTTACGATGAAACGATAATGGCCAACAATTTCGAAGAGTAAATGCTGAAACCACCAGAAACCCTCTAGATCAAAACCACCTTTTGGAGCAAGTTTCAGGGTTTCATGCATTTTTGTGGAAAACTCATCAAACAGAGCATCTACTAAATTCGCTTTACGTGGAAAGTGATAATGCAGATTACCAGGGCTAATATCGAGTTCATCGGCTATTGAATTTGTGGTCACTGCAGGTTCGCTTTGTGAATTAAATAACTCAAGACTGGCTTGCAGAATTCGTTGGCGAGTTTTGTTGGGTTTTTTAGTCACAAACTGCGTAAATTATCTTTCGCTGGTTTAAACTTCAGCACCAAGATCACGTACAAACTTCACATAATTATCCATTGCCTTAGCCTGTTCCATGCCTTCGAGTTTGCTCCAGGCATCATATTTTGCAGTAGCAACGAAATCAAAAAATCCTGGCTTGTCACCTGACACATCGCCGCTTGTAGCCTGTTTATAGAGTGCATAGAGTTCTAGTAAAGCGGCATCGGATGGTTTTTCAGTTAATTTTTTAACTGCATTTTGCGCTTGTTCAAACAATTCCATACCAACATTTTTTTCATTACTCATTTGTTTTGCCTCTGTGTTTTTTCGTGCGTTAGTAATATTTTGCCTGTGATTACAGAACAAGACCAGTCTTGTATAAAGAATCTCGTCTGCTCAGTTAGCACAAGTCATTTATATTCTGGCATACTTAGCATTGAAGCTAATATTGACGAGGAAGTTGAATGAGTTATTTTGTTACTGGTGGAACGGGATTTATCGGCCGCAATTTGATTGACCTGTTGGTCGAGCGGAAAGGCACAATACATGTTCTTGTGCGTAAGGAGTCTCTAGCAAAATTCAAACAGCTGGTTGCCGATCGCTGGCCTGAGCATAGCAAGAGGATTAAATCGGTTACAGGT
>CAXMRK010000103.1:0-3011 GCA_964195815.1 uncultured Acidimicrobiia bacterium
AGTTATGGGACGCATTAAACCAACCACATCCACGATTTGGAAACGGCCCTGTTTACTTTTTTTAATCGGCTTTTGTCCGGCCAGCATAAGCATAGGCATAGCTCCCAATTGAGCATAGGCTGCTGCAGTCACAAAATTAGTCGCACCAGGACCCAGGGTAGAAAGACAGACCCCGGGCTTGCCGGTTAAGCGCCCGTAAGTTGCGGCCATAAAGCCAGCTGCCTGCTCATGCCGAGTCAGTATCAACTCGATATTGGAATCTTTCAAAGAGTTCAGAAAATCCAGATTCTCTTCACCGGGAATACCATAAATTGTTTTAACGCCTTCGTTCTCCAGCGCTTTAACCATTAAATTTGATGCTTTCATCATGCTTGCCTTACTATTTGTCGATCAAAATGAGAATAAACTTACCATTGCCCAGCATGGGCTAATTGCCAATTATCTCTCCAATCTGGCGGAATGTGCTCTGTGTTTAATAAACTGCCATCTGTTATACACGGGTAGAGTTGCTTATATGTTTTAACTACGGTGCCACTAACTCGTCGATTAATATGCTCAGGGTTTAACTGATCCAGACTATCGAGACCCGCGGCAGCCAACAGCTCCACTAAATTATGCACCATCTCACGCTGAAAATTTGCCACCCGTTGAGCTTTATCCTCAACATCGAGCGCCTTATATCTAGCAGGGTTTTGGGTCGCAACACCGGTCGGGCAATTATCATTATTACAGGAACGCGACTGAATACAACCTAGCGCAAACATCATTCCGCGCGCAGAATTTACCGTATCAGCACCGAGGGCAATAATTCGGAGCAAATGGAATGCCGAAAAAATCTTACCCGAAGCAATAATTCGAATTTTGTCGCGTAAACCAACACCTAATAAGGCGCTATTCACAAAAATGAGTGCATCGCGCAACGGCGTACCAACCGAGTTAGTCATTTCTGTAGGTGCGGCACCAGTACCGCCTTCGCCACCATCAACAGTTATAAAATCAGGACTTATACCGCTTTCCAACATCGCCTTGCAAATACCAAGAAACTCTTTAGGCTGGCCAAGACAAAGCTTGAAGCCTACTGGTTTTCCAGCCGATAATTCACGCAGTTCTTTAACGAATTCGAGCAAACCCAGGGGGCTGGAAAATGCCGAGTGAGCAGCAGGTGAAATCACATCCTGACCCATAGGAACATGGCGAATTTCTGCAATTTCTTCGGTTAATTTAATTGCAGGCAAGATTCCGCCATGACCTGGTTTAGCACCTTGAGATAACTTTATCTCAATCATTTTTACGACATCTTTGCGCGCCTTTTGCTGGAATAATTCCTTATCAAAATTACCCTCGGCATTTCTACAGCCAAAATATCCTGTGCCAATCTGCCAGATAATATCGCCTCCGTATTTGAGGTGATAAGGGCTGAGACCACCCTCTCCTGTGTTGTGCGCAAAGCCACCAGCCTGCGCGCCTTTATTCAATGCCATAATGGCATTTTTGCTTAAAGAGCCGTAACTCATTGCAGATATATTTAAGGGTGAGGCTGCATAAGGTTGTGTGCAATCGTCACCACCAAATATAACCCTGGGATTATGTTTAAGCACTGTCTTTGGCGCTAAAGAATGATTAATCCATTCATAGCCATCTCGGTTAACATCAAAAATTGTTCCAAACGGTCTGGTATCCCGAGCACCCTTTGCACGTTGGTAAATTAGCGAACGAAACTCTCGACTCACCGGAGTTCCATTGGTCTCTGATTCAACAAAATATTGTTGAATCTCCGGGCGTACCGATTCAAACATGTAGCGAAAGCGGCCAATAACTGGATATATCTTGCGGATCGTATGGCGTTTCTGGAACACATCAATAAGCCCCAGCAACAAAATGGGTATGACCACAATATACAGCCAGTACAGTGGTGGCCAGATTCTAGCTAGAACAAAAATAGCTATGGGCACAATGAAGAGTAATACGAAAAATATTTGCCTGACAGTCATACAATCACCTTCTGATAAATTCGAGCACTCCAACATAGACCCAATAAACCAAACTATGCTTTCACGCTGCGATAAATGGCGCAAAATAATCGAGCTTGTTTGATTCTAATCAATGCAGAGTTGATACTGTGCCCTAATATACACACACTTTCTCATTCAACCGGAAATCAAGATGCTTTCAAATAGTGAAATTGCCAAATTATTTAACCCTGGACCAATTGCTGATGTTGCCAGCAGCATGGGAATCGATGATGTCGATCTTATGCCATATGGTAAAGAAATCACCAAAGTTAAAGTTGATGCGCTCAAGCGACCCCGGTCCAGCGATAAACCAAACCGCTTAATTCTGGTTTCTGCTACGACCCCCACGAAAGCCGGCGAAGGTAAAACAACAACATCAATCGGCTTAGCTCAGGGAATGAAAAGACTAGGAGAATCGGCCTGTTTAGCACTAAGAGAACCTTCATTGGGGCCATGCATGGGCATTAAAGGTGGTGCCACCGGTGGTGGTTATGCTCAGGTAGTTCCCAGTGGTCGAATAAATTTGCATTTCACCGGTGATTTCCACGCCATTACTTCTGCAAATAACTTGATCTCTGCGATGATAGATAACCATATTTTCCATGGAAACAAACTTGATATAGACCCCCGCCAAATTGTCTGGCGCAGGGTAATGGACATGAATGACCGCAGTCTGCGACAGATTGTCCTGGGACTGGGTGGTAAATTCCAGGGGATTCCAAGAGAAGGTGGTTTTGATATTACCGCGGCATCAGAAATCATGGCTATTTTATGTTTGGCCAACAGCATGAGCGATTTACGCGCGCGACTGGAACGTACTCTTATCGGCTTTACCTATGCCGGCGAACCGGTCTATTTACGTGAGCTGGATGTCACTGGTGCCTTGATGGCACTGTTAAGTGATGCGGTGCATCCGAATCTAGTTCAAACGATTGATGGTTGCCCAGCATTTATTCATGGTGGCCCTTTTGCCAATATTGCCCATGGTTGCAATAGTGT
>CAXMRK010000104.1:0-3263 GCA_964195815.1 uncultured Acidimicrobiia bacterium
GAAATCCCGGCTGAGGACAATAAACAGAATACTAATCAATTAACTGAAGATTCGTTGCTTAATCAAGGCCCAAATGCAGAGGAGAATGCGAGCACTGCGGATTTGGCCAAGCAAGACTTTGTAGAACAAATGCTCCATTTGCGCAGGGGCTTGCTTGATATTTCTGATGACTACGATGTCACATTAGCGCTATACACGTTGGATATTCTGGCGGCACTGCGCAATCAGCACGGTCTGGTTTTTAGCAAGGGCTTCAATTATTTAACTACGGCTTTGAATAATCAAAAAAAATTAACAGTAGCGATAGAAGAGGGCACAAATCCACAGACATTAGATCCACAATCGGTCGCAGATTCAGCGGAGCTGGAAAGCTACCCTGTTTTTGAAAATGGATGGTTACCTTTACTTGCAGAAAAGCTGGAACAGCTACAGAAAGTGTATGGCCCAAAGCTGACCCAGGTTGATCCTGCAAATAAAGTAGCTCTGGCATTAACTGCCGAAGTGTTTGAGCAACTCTTTGAGCAAGATAATCAGTTAAAAGATCAGCGTCGGAAATTGGTTGATGCACGGGCAATGCTGGAACTATTGCTCCCCGATGCCAGTTATTATTTCCAGCAACCATTACGTGATGGCTATCGTGAAGAAATCTCATTTTGTACCAGTATCGTTGCAGCAGCGTTACTCGCCGATCAACCCGTCAGTCCGGAACAGTTTGAGGGCTGTATCAGCACTTTTCTGAATATTGGTACAGTGGAGTCAAGAAATACTCCTTTATCGGGGAACTCAACTGGGCCCTGGGAGCAGGAACAATTACGCCGTGAGTTAAGTCTTACGCCATGGCAGCGGGTCAATTACCTACTAGCTTATCTGTCTAAACAGTACAGCAATGCATGTAATGACACCCCCCGTGTTTTTAATCCTGTTGAATGGTCGATGCAGGCGACAGTTATGGCCTGGTTTGCAACCCCCTGGCCCAATTTGGCAGGCACAGAAGTTAATGAGAATTCGATCGACAAAATGTTGCAGGAGATGACTCAATTTATTCAGCAGATGACAGCTTATGAAGATTGCTTACTGGGTGATGGCGGCGATCTTTTGCAAAGAATGCAGGCGAGTTATAACTTAAAACTAGATGAACTAATTTCCAGTGTTAATACGCTCGAAATGCAGTTCCGGGAGGATAAGTTGTCCCCCGGTGCTGACATTCAGCTGGATGGTGGGGCTGAACAAAAAACTAATTACCGCCCAGAAGCTTTAGAAATATTACCCTGTGATATTGAAAATATTTGTGATATGTGTGAGCCGCTGCCAGCAACTTTGGCGCTGGTTGGTTTGTTTCCAAGTCCATATCTTGTGGCCGACCAGTCGCGAATGGGACAGGTTGAAGTTTGCTACGACAAGGTCCGTTGGGTTGACAGAAGGCTAACTCAGGCAAGGGAGAATGCCCCTGATGTGGCTAATTATTACGCCCATCTTGGGTTTAGTATCAAGGGTCGTTTTCACCAGAATGACAAAGTCACTGATGTTTTTGAACGCAGTTTTGTCAGTCCTGAAGAATATCACTATCTGTTTGCGGCAAATGATCCCTCGGTACTGGAAGCAGAATGTCCGATGTCAATTGTTGGTCAGCCGATCATCACAAAACTGCATGGTAGCAGTCTCAAAATTGTTCCAGACCGATTAACTTACCTGACCGCTGCAAGAACTTTACCCTCCAGATTATTTGTAGAGAATTGGGAGAAAGGAGCTGAATGGAGAGATTGGTTTGTTACTGGAAGTGGAGTAGAAGAGGTCGCACAATTAGATGGTTCTGAATTGTTAGACCCCGTGAATATATATCTGCATTCGTTGCGCGAATCCCGTGAAACGATGTTGTATTCTGCATTATTATCACCGCCCTTAAGTAGCCAGTCTGCTGACTCACTGGCACAACGAGTATCAGCATTGAGTGTTGAAAAGTCTTTGCTAAAATCGACCTTAGCCATTTTTCATGGCGATTTATTACAAAATAATGAATGGGTAAGGGCGGCGGTTACTAGCTCTAATGGCCTGGTTGATCGGCGCGTATTAAGGCGCTTGCGCGAGGCGGGCATTCCAGTTCGTGAGATTGGTGCATTGGCCCGTTCACGGAGTCAGGTATTTAGTGAATCCTGGCTACGCTTAGCTGGGCATGATAAAGCAGGTTCAAGTAATGATGAAGCTGCAATCTCTTCGATGTTCGCCGTTGCCTGGTTACAGCTCAAACATTTGCAGCAGCAACAATTGGAGCATACACCGTTGCCATCAACTGAAACAGTACTTATACCTTTGCAGCCTTCCGCTGCTGCCCCCGTTTTATCTGCAGAATCCAGTAACTGATAATTAAGATTATCTGAATAACAGCTAACCAGCGGCCAGCTGGTCTGGCCCAACCCTCTGCTACCGCAAACATAAAATGCGGTAAGCTGAGATAAGCCCCAACAATAGCTTTGCGCAATGATCCCTTAAGAATACCCGCTATCGGGAAAATCAACAGCAAGGTAAAAATAAGAGCCATCCCCGCAGACTGATAACCATAAGGTGCTGGTAGTAACCACAACCAGGTAATTTGCAAAACAATCAGTAGCAGATAGACTGCTATAGTCAGCTTAGCTTGCATCAGTTGGAATAATATCTAGAACACATTCGGGGGGACGACCGATAACGGCCTTTCCTGCAGCAAATACAAGCGGACGTTCTATTAGTTTTGGGTGAGATATCATCGCAGCAATCAATTCGTCCTCGCTCAGTGATGTATCACTCAAATTGTTTTGTTTGAATGCTTCTTCACCCTTACGCATGAATTCGCGGACACTTTGCATACCTAACAGAGAGAGCGTGTTTTTGATTTCATCGGCAGTTGGTGGAGTTTCCAGATAATGCACAACGTTGGTCTCAACGCCTTGATCTTCTAGTATTGCAAGTGTTGCGCGAGATTTTGAACAGCGTGGGTTATGCCAGATGGTTACAGTCATTTAAAATCCTTAAGTCATTTGTTTTCGTGCGTATTGTAACGCCAAATAACGATCAGCGAGTGCTGTACAATATCTTGCAGCGATCGCTAATGGCAATTCTGATTAAGTAGTTAACAATTTAGGAATAATAATGAAATTTATCAAAGCATGTCTCTATGTAGTTATCCTTTGCATACCTTTTTACTCTACACATGCTCTGGCTGAGGATTCTGTTCCTGCTGCGGACTTTTCATTACTGGATTTAAAAGGCGAGACTATTAGCCTGTCGGA
>CAXMRK010000105.1:0-4955 GCA_964195815.1 uncultured Acidimicrobiia bacterium
CTTGAAAATTGCACCAACGAAACTATCGATAGACTTCAGAACAACGGTTTTGAAGTAGTTGGCCAGTACAGTCCATTTACCAATACAAACATCATTGTAGTTACAAATCCTGCCCTGAAGTCCGCTGCAGCTCAAACAAAACGTGGTGCTTATGCTGCCGGACAGCGTATTTCATTAAACCAGGTTGGAGATACAGTTGAAGTTAGCTTTGTGAACCCGGTTTATATTCAACATGCCTACCGCGTGAATGGAGAACTGAAATCAGTTCAGGAAGCATTGAAGCAAAGCCTGGGCTATGTGCGTGCCTATGGAGTAGAAAAAACCAAAACAACTGCTGAAAAATTGCGCAAATACCATTACACATTTGGCATGCAATATTTTGATGACCCTTCTGATCTGGCTAAATTTAGCAGTCACCAACAAGCTGTTGAAGCCACCCAGAACGCCCTCAATAAAGAAGGCGACGCGCTCGAGATGGTTTATCGAATCGATATTCCTGGAACTGAACAAACAGTATTTGGTGTCAGCATGAAAGCCACCAATGCAGATGAAATAGACCTTGATGATGCACATCAACTGGGTATTGTTGACTTTACCGGGCCTAAAAAAAGTGCTTACCTGCCGTATGAAATTTTAGTCACAGGTAAAAAGGTTGAAGCTCTACATATGCGCTTCCGAATGGCAGTTCACTTCCCTGACCTCTCCATGATGGGAAAAAATAGTTTTATGAAGCTAATGTCATCCCCTAAGGCAATTGAAAACTCACTCGAAAATTTATTTGACGAGTAAGGCATTAAAAGCAACAGGTGGTCTTTAGCGTCCACCTGTTGCTACAATACAGGCTCAATGTCAAAGCCAAACCCAAATTTAAACATCCGTCAGGCAAATTCCAAAGATTGTGCTTTAGTGCTCGGATTTATTAAAGAATTGGCGGCCTATGAGAAAATGTCATCACAGGTAGTTGCCTGTGAAAAAGATATAGCGACGGCATTATTTGGAGAACTTAAATATGCTGAATGCCAAATAGCCGAATGGTCTGGTGTAGCCGTAGGTTTCGCGCTCTACTTCTTTACCTTTTCTACCTTTATCGGTAAACCGGCACTCTACCTCGAAGACCTCTATGTTCAGCCAACTGTGCGTGGACAAGGAATCGGCAAAGCACTATTACGACATCTGGCAAAAATAGCACTCCAGCATGACTGTAAACGGATGGATTGGGCAGTACTGGACTGGAATCAGCCTGCAATTGAGTTTTATAAATCAATTGGAGCACGGGCAGAAGATGAATGGACCACATTTCGCCTCGATGGTAAAGCATTGCTGGACTTTGGCAACAACTAATAAATGGAAAACATTATGTTTTATAAGCCTCTTCTCATACCCTTATTACTCCAGGTAGCTCTAACTTTTGTAGTCTGGCTGGTAATGTACATAAGCCGTATATCTGAAATGAAACGGAACAAAGTAGAGCCTCAGGATCTTGCAAATGCTGAAGCAAAAAATGAGTTATTAAAAAATGTTGCCGGCGCATCTGATAACTTTAAAAATCTTTTTGAAATGCCCATACTGTTTTTCTTAGCTATTCTGACTGCTTTGATATTGGTAATACAAAGCCCATTATTAAACTCACTCGCTCTAGCCTTTGTGCTGTTACGGATGGTGCACAGCTTTGTCCACATCACTTATAACCGCGTAATGCATCGTTTTATGGTCTATGCTCTAAGTAGTTTTGCACTAATAGGTATGTGGCTGGTGATTGCCGATAATGTTCTTAATCGATAAATCAGCTTAATCACCCGACTCCAGCGGGAGCTGCCAGTTAACAGGCTGACGTCCCCGTTGCTGAAGATAAGCATTAGCTCTGGAGAAATGTTTGCAACCCAAAAACCCTCGATATGCAGAGAGTGGTGAAGGGTGAGGTGATTTTAGAACACAGTGTTTTTCAGCATTGAGCAAACGCCCTTTACTCTGTGCATAGGCTCCCCAAAGCATAAACACCAGGCCTTCAGACTCATCATTTAATACCTGAATTACCCGGTCTGTAAAATATTCCCAGCCTTTACCCTGATGGGCCCCCGCCTTACCTTGCTCAACGGTTAAAACTGCATTTAATAGCAACACCCCATTTTCTGTCCAACTTTTCAGATTTCCATGTTGTGGAATGATAAAGCCGGTATCCTGCTGTAACTCTTTATAGATATTAACCAAAGAAGGTGGCACCTGAAGACCTGAGGGAACCGAAAATGCCAGTCCGTGAGCCTGGCCAGGGCCATGGTAAGGATCCTGCCCAATAATCACTACCCTAACCTGTTCAAAAGGGGTGCTATTAAAAGCATTAAAAATAAGTTTCCCAGGAGGATAAATATTTGCTCCTGCTTGCTTTCTTTGCAACAAATACTCTCGCAAATCGTCCATATATGACTGCTTGAACTCAGTTCCAAGATGCAGTTTCCAGCTTTCCGATATACCTATTTGACGCATAACGCTTATTATATTTCTCAAGCAATTTAATGGATTTTAGCTTATTCTAGCTCTCGATTTCATACAGCGATATAAACAATATGCCAATTACTACCGATGTTCTTATTATAGGTGCGGGCCCAGTGGGCCTATTTCAGGTGTTTGAGCTTGGATTGCTCGATGTCAAAGCCCATGTCATCGACGCCCTGCCGCAGGTAGGTGGGCAATGTGCCGAGTTATATCCTGAAAAACCAATTTATGATATTCCTGCCTGCCCTGAAATTGGAGCTCAGGAACTCATCGACAATCTACTCTTACAAATAGCGCCGTTTAAGGCTGAATTCCACCTAAAACAGTTAGTTACTGATGTCGAAAAACAAACTGACGGTCGCTTTTTAGTGACCAGTAATAGCGGCACACAATTTGATTGTGCGGCAATAATTATCGCTGCGGGTCTCGGACCATTCCAACCCAGGCGCTTACGGGTTCAGGACGCAGATCAATTTGAAGGCTCTCAAATCAACTATAAAGTCAGCAATAAATCGGCCTATGCAGACAAAAATCTGGCAATTCTTGGAGGCGGTGATTCTGCCCTTGATTGGGTCCTGGAACTTGCCGGAACAGCAGCTCATGTTTCGTTGATTCATCGGCGAGAGGATTATCGCGCTCAACCCGCTTCCGTGAAGAAAATGGAAGCCCTGGTAGCCGCAGGAAAAGTAAGCAAATATCACGCTAATGTAGCCGGCTTACAAACTACTGAGGATCAACTCAGCGGGTTAGATATTCGCTGTAATAATGGTGAGCAAAAAACAGTTGAAGCTGATTCGGTATTGGTATTTTGGGGGTTGTCTCCCAATCTTGGACCTATTGCCGACTGGGGCCTGGAAATTGAAAGGCGACAATTACCGGTTGATACGGAAAAATTCCAGACCAGTGAGCCTGGTATTTTTGCAGTGGGAGACATCAACACCTATCCGGGAAAGAAGAAACTGATCCTCAGTGGCTTCCATGAGGCAGCGCTGGCAGCATTCGCAATAAAAGCTTACCTGGAACCAGGAAAAAGAGTGAATTTACAATACACTACAACCAGTTCGTTAATGCACGAAAGACTGGGCGTTAAATAGCACTAACGAGAACTTAACAAGCTCTTATCCGTCTGACTCATAATGTTGTAAATTTTGAAAACTCAGCTATTATTATAGGTGTGCGGTTCATCACACAGGTTCCCCCCCTTTTCTGTGTAGTGATCTAATCATGCAGATGAACCGCATTTTTTTAACTTTAAAGCAAATCTGTTTACATATTGCGCCGATATTCTCCACCGACAGAATAAAGCGCATTAGACATCTGCCCTAGTGAAGATGATTTCGCCACCTCCATTAATGCGGCAAAAGTATTCTCCCGATTTCTTGCGGTTAGCGTCAATAGCTCTAGCAACTCTGAAGATTTTGTAGAATTAATGCTTCTGAATGCCTCAACTGCAGCAACTTGTGCATTTTTCTGAGAATCAGTCGAACGGGCTAATTCAGCCCCTGCATCTGACTCATTTTCCTGATCCGGGTTAAGGAAAGTATTCACACCGATAATTGGTAGGCTACCATCATGCTTCTTATGCTCATAGAGCATTGATTCTTCTTGTATTTTACCACGCTGATACATTGTGTCCATGGCCCCGAGTACACCGCCACGATCAGAAATGCGCTCAAACTCAGCATACACCGCTTCTTCAACAAGCTCGGTTAGCTCCTCAATAATAAAGCTGCCCTGCAAGGAGTTTTCACATACATTCAAGCCCAACTCACGATTAATAATGAGCTGGATCGCGACCGCCCGACGAACAGACTCTTCAGTCGGCGTTGTTATAGCCTCATCGTAGGCATTTGTGTGCAAGCTGTTGCAATTGTCGTAAAGCGCATAAAGCGCCTGCAATGTTGTGCGAATATCATTAAATTGTATTTCCTGAGCGTGCAGCGAACGACCAGAAGTCTGAATATGGTATTTCAATTTCTGTGAACGCTCGTTCGCATCAAATCGTTCGCGCATTGCACGCGCCCATATACGCCGCGCAACTCTGCCAATTACCGAGTATTCGGCATCCATACCGTTGGAAAAGAAGAAACTCAGGTTGCCGGCGAAATCATCAATCTGCATCCCTCTGGCAAGATAATACTCAACAATAGTGAAGCCATTAGATAGGGTAAATGCTAATTGCGATATTGGATTAGCACCGGCTTCTGCAATGTGATATCCAGAAATAGACACCGAATAGAAATTCTTTATTTCATTATCAACAAAAAATTGCTGTATATCGCCCATCATTCTCAATGCGAACTCGGTTGCGAATATACAGGTGTTCTGAGCCTGATCTTCCTTCAGAATGTCGGCCTGAACTGTACCCCTGACGGTTTTAAGAGTTTGGTTTTTAATTCGTTCATAGGTCTCATTATCGACCAGCTGGTCACCAGTCACCCCAAGCATACCAAGACCCAGCCCAT
>CAXMRK010000106.1:0-4206 GCA_964195815.1 uncultured Acidimicrobiia bacterium
TTATCACTAAAGATCAACGCATCGCTATGCTCATGGAACATAGCAGCAAAGCCACAATTAGTGTTGCAGAAGGCGACCAGCTCGAAGGTGACTTAAGTAACTGGTCATTAGAAAAAGTCAATGCCCGTAAAGTCTCTTTGAAGAACCAGCTAGGCGAAACTGCAGAATTAGAACTGGTCATGTTTACCGATTCACTTGGGAAGCCGCCAGGCGGTAATGCTAAGGCTAAAAATAAAGCTGATGGAAGGTCCGGTCAGAAAAGAGAAAATAATAAAAAGGCTAATGCGGGCGCAGCTGATAAAGGTGCTGCTAAAGCTAAAGATCGACCCATGACTGCCGCAGACTTCATGCGGGCAAATTTAGAAAAACGTAAAGCTGCGGCCAAGGCAGCAAAAAACAACAAAGCGTCATCGACAAATAAAGACGATGGATAAACAATGAAAATGATAAATAAAACAAGATCGGACGCTCAAATGAGAAAATTCAGTAAATATAGCGCTGACAATTCGGTGAAGCATATTAACGGTGGGCAACAGTTTTCGCGGTTTGTGTTACTGGTTGCCTCGGTATTAATCCTCAGCGCCTGTGCGACTACCAGTGATCGGTATGGCTCAAATGAACATGCAGCAATGGATGCTGATGGGCATGAATGGCCTTCTGATTCTCTCAAAGAGGCTGTTGATAATACAGCTGGGATTAATCTCGAAGATGACAATGAGGTCTGGAAAGGCCCAGAGGTTGAAGTCAATCTTGGGACTGGAAAATTTATTAATGAAAAAGTTGCGCGGGCACGTGCCATTGAACCGCTATCAGCTGAAGGGGAGGTGACCTTTAACTGGGAAGGTGTGCCTATACAGGAAATCATTCACACGGTTTTAGGCGATCTCTTGCAGCAAAATTTCGTGATTGGGCCTGGAGTTAAAGGAAAAGTTACATTTTCTACCGCCCGCCCGGTTAATCGTGATCAGGTTTTACCAATTTTAGAGATGGTTTTACGCTGGAATGATGCCACTCTGGTATGGAGTGATGAGCGTTACAATATCTTACCTCTCAAATCGGCCATCAAGGGCAACTTGACTCCTAAAGTCGGTTCGGTAGATGCGGTTCGTGGTTATGAAGTGCGGGCAGTACCGCTGCGATATATTTCTGCCATTGAAATGGAAAAACTCTTGCAGCCATATGCTCGGGACGGAGCGATATTGAGCGCAGATAATCAACGTGCATTATTATTTATCGCAGGAACCCGGGGTGAATTGCGTAATTATATGCGTACCATTCAAACTTTTGATGTTGACTGGCTCAAAGGTATGTCAGTAGGTTTGTATCCCTTACAGCGGGTAGAAGTCGCAACGATAATTCCTGAGCTTGAAGCACTGTTTGGAGAAAATGAAGGATCGCCACTTTCCGGTATGTTTCGTTTTATGCCAATGGAGCGCTTAAATTCAGTAATGGTAATTACTCCGCAACCAGAATATCTCGGCAAAGCCAGAGAATGGATTGAAAGACTGGACCGCGGCGGTGGTGAAGCCTCGCGGCGCTTATATGTGTATGAAGTCCGTAACCTCGAAGCAACAAGCCTTGCTGATTATCTGGGCCAGATTTTTGGTGGTACTAGCGGTGGTGGTTCAAGTAAAAGCAGAAGCGGAGAAGTGGCGCCGGGTTTGAGGCCGGTTTCTTTAGGTTCATTTAATCAGCAAAGTAACAAAGACATTAAGGCTACCGGTGGTAATCAGGCTGCAAAAAGAGCAACCAATAAGTCTTCAGCTAAAGGTGATGATATTTCCATTATTGCGGTTGAAGAAACCAACTCTCTTTTGATTCAGTCTTCACCACAAACCTATGAAGGTATTTTGGCAGCAATAAAGCGTCTGGATATCGTGCCCTTGCAAGTGCATATTGAAGCACAGGTTTTGGAAGTATTACTTACTGAAGATTTGGCGCTGGGTGTGAACTGGTTTTTAAGTAATATTGTCCCGGAACTAGGTTGGGAAGGTGGCGTTGCGCCATCGTCATCAGCAGACTTTCGACTGGAGAATGACGCCGATGGTAACTTTTTCGGGCAAATTGCAAAAATCACCGGTGGTGGCAATTTTATATCTGCGACGATCTCTGCATTAGATGAAACCACAGATGTGCGAGTGTTGTCGACTCCATCTTTGGTAGTGCGGAACAATGAAGAAGCGAATATCAGTGTCGGTGAAAGTTTAGCGGTACAAGGCACCTCATTTAATCCGGGTGGAACCCAGAATGGATCGATTCAGTCTAATCAATATATTAAAACCGGGGTTGAGCTGACTGTAACCCCAAGGGTTAATCCTGGCGGGCTTGTGTATCTGGATGTAAACCAGACCGTTTCAAGCCCTAGTAATACTGCTGCTAATGGCAACCCAAATATCAATGATCGATCTATATCGACAAAAATCGCTGTGCAAAGTGGCAATACTGTTCTGCTTGGTGGCTTAATTCGTGAGATTATTTCTGATAATTCTTCCGGTATTCCCGGGCTACGTAGAATTCCGTATCTGGGCCCACTATTTGGTTCCAACAGCAAAGGTACTCAACGAACTGAATTATTGGTCATGATCACACCAACAGTGGTTAAGTCAGCAGTAGAGCTGGATGTAGTCACTGATGAATATCAACACCGTTTCCGTAATGTGAGGCCTATCCGCAAGGGCGGTATTGTGACTCTAAGTGCAGATAATGATGAAAATTAAGAGTCATTGGTAAACTATCAAGCAATTTTAATTCAGCTACAAAATTGAAAATATTGGAATATTTATGAGATTAATAAAATGGCTAACCATTGCTATTCTTGTTGGTGCAATTATTACCGGGGGCTTCATTTTTTTGCCTAAGCACAAAGCTGTACTTAGTAATGAGCAGTTGATAGAAATACAGGCGGTAGAATGGTTGAAAGCTGTAGTAGCAAAAGATTGGCCGGCAACCTATCAATTCACTTCTCCCGGTTACCGTTCAGGTACCAGTGAAGCTCAGCATGAACGCAGGATGGGTTTACGTGAAGTTAAATGGCAAGGCGGGGAGTTATTGAATGTAACTTGTGAAGTTGAGGTTTGCACGGCTGAGTTTCGAGTTGTGTATATGGTTTCCCGTCCAATGCGCGGAATTCCAGAATTTGAAGGTTTTCAAATTCTGGAGAAGTTATGGATTAACTTAGATGGGCAATGGTGGTTAAGCAACTCAAACTAAGTGTTTGGCGGGCGTTCAGGGTGGTTTATGTATAATATCCAACAAATTTTTAACATTTAATCCGTTGTTTATTTGCCACATTAAGGCGTCGATAATTAAGTACATTCAGTCCCTGGCCTAAGTTACGGAATTTTGTGTAAATACAACAGTTGTTAAGGCGGGCGCTTTGGGCTATTAAATACCCTTCATTTATGTAGATTTAGTTTGCCTTTCATATAATTTTATCGTAGTATTGCCACTGCGAATATGCGTTACGAGCATCTAATACTGCGGCGTAACAAGCGTAAATCGTATGTTCGGGCGTATTTTTGCAGCCCTGTGTATACAATAGGAGTGTTGTAATGAAAAGAAATAATTTAGTAACAGCTGTGTTAGCTGGTATTGCTGGCGTTGCCGGTATAGCTGGTTCAGCACAAGCAATTAATGTAAATCCGGATGGATTAGGACAAGTTCTTATCTATCCTTACTACACAACAAATAACGGTAATTTGACAGTGTTAAGTGTGGTTAATACCACTGATGACGCTAAAGCCGTTAAAGTACGTTTTCTTGAGTCTCTGAACTCTCGCGAAGTACTCGATTTTAACCTCTATATGTCAGCATACGATGTATGGACTGCGGCGATTATTGATGACGCAGGTGTACCAACGTTAATCACCGAAGATTCAACTTGTACTGTTCCATATTTCTATGGAAACGGTGGCGGAGTTGGTGTTCAGCCATTCCTTGATTTTGCCTACACTGGCATAGATTCAGATGGTGGTCCTTCTTCCATAACACGTGCCGCTGAAGGTCATTTTGAAATGATCGAAATGGGCGCAATGTTTGGTGGTTCTGCCGCAGCTGCTACACACGTACAGCCAGGCGCTGGTCCAAATACACAATTGCCTTTAAGTTGTCAAACATTAGTTAACGCGTGGACACCTGGTCGTGGTGGTTCATACTGGTTGACAGATAATGGAGTTGATATTTCAGCTGCAACTGGTGGTCTGTTTG
>CAXMRK010000107.1:0-3167 GCA_964195815.1 uncultured Acidimicrobiia bacterium
ATCCAGTTCTAAGACTAAACCATAGTCAACGGGCCGCGGCTTGAGCCAGTCAGGCAGCTTAGCGGACAGATTTTTTAACCATGGCTTTGGGTGCATTTTATCTACAGCAGCTAACCTCAGTGTTGGTAGCGCTAGCCAGAAATTCCCCTTTGTACCACGCGAAATGCCATCGGGGAACCCAGGCAGATTTTCTATAAATATATCATGTGTACCAGCTTTGTCACCCTTGAGCCAGTAACGAATGATTCGATAACGCCAGGTTTCATTGACTAAAACAAAATCCTCGTCCGCTGATATTGCAACACCATTGCTGAAATAGAGGTTATCCAGCAGTGTGGTTGTGGATTTATCTCGCGGGTCATAAACCAGAAAGCGTCCATATGGCCGAGTTTCCAGCAGGTCCAACATATACTCGGCTTGGCTCCACTTGCTTGATGCATCGGTAAAATAGATTTTGCCATCAGTGGCAATGTCAACATCATCGGCAAAAGCAAGCGGAATATTATCAGCGCTATTAGTAAGCACTGTAATTACAGCATCAGGACTGATAGAAAGCAGACCTTTATATGCGTCACAAACCAGTAGATTAGCATGCTGGTCAAAATGCATACCTAGTGGCCGTCCGCCGGTTTTTACCCATGTTTCAACAGTGCCGTCGTTGTGAATTCGCTTGATGAAGCCATCCTGCGTCCCTGCATAAACTCGACCTTGTTGGTCAACGGCAACATCTTCCGGCCCATAGATTTCACCTTGTGCTAGCAGCTGTGCCTGTATCAGTTTGTTATTGACCTTGGTTGTGCTGATGTCGGCTAATCTTGGGGCTGTCGTAGGTTGCCATGCTACCGAGTCAATTGGAGAAGGGAAGATGAGCAGCAGAAATGCTCCCACAAGGATTAGTGACACAAAGGTATACAGTATCTTTTGCATGCTGATTACACCGACATTTTTTAATTTCTAGCTGATTTAGTGCATACTCTATTATTAATAGTAGTTGATATAATCAGGCTTGGATATTAAGGGTGTAATTAAAATGACTATAGAAAGCGCAGATGCCAATAATCCTGTTGATGAAACAGTTGTAGAACTTAAGCCTGAATCTACAGAAGTTTTGATCTCGGAGGAAGATGCTGAGACTAATAAGAGTGCTGAAGAAATCTTAAGTGAGAGCCCAAAGCTAGGTAATAAGATTGAGCGGTATGGCAGCGATAAAATACTGAAAGTATTAAAAAAAGCAAAAGAAGAAAGAATCCTCAAGCCGTATCAGGCAGAACTTATTCTGATGCAGAAATATCTGGAGCAAAGCAAGCGGCGGATGATTATTTTGTTTGAAGGTCGTGATGCTTCAGGCAAGGGCGGAACAATTCGCCGGGTAACACGCTATATGAACGAGAAACATTATCGTGTTGTTGCCCTGGGTAAGCCTAGCGCAGCAGCACGCACACAATGGTTCTTTCAGCGTTATGTAGAGCATTTTCCTCGTGGTGGTGAATCCGTATTATTTGATCGTAGCTGGTATAACCGAGCTATGGTGGAACAAGTGTTTGGCTTTTGTACCCCAGAGGAATATAAAGTCTTCATGAAAGGTGTGGTCGGCTTTGAGAAAGATTTGGTTCGTCAAGGCACAATTCTGGTTAAATTGTATTTCAGCGTTACTAAGAATGAGCAAGCACGCCGATTTGATCGACGTAAAAACGATGCCTTGCGGCAATGGAAATTGAGTGAAGTAGATTTGCAGGCGCAAGATCGTTGGGATGATTTCACTACCCAAAAATATGAAATGCTCAAACGCACACACTCAACTCATTCGCCCTGGACCGTAATCCGTTCATTTAATAAGCATGAAGCTCGCCTGAATGCGATGCGAACAATTCTGAATACAGTACCTTACGAGCGCGGCAACAATGATATTGATTATGTGCCTGATCCAGAAATTGTAATTTCAGGTTCGCGTGAGGTTGAACAGATGGAAGCTGTGCGTATCCGGCGCGGTAAGTTCACCAGCTAATTTATTGAAGTAGCCACGTTTTAATTTAGAACGATATTATTAAGTCAGAGTAAAATCTGGTATTCAACGATTTGTTGATGGTTTTGCTCTGATTTTGTTATTCATAATTTATTTAATCCTAAGCTCCCTTTGAGGCTGTTCAAAGCGTATATCTTAAGGTAATCTGTCTATTCATTAGTTGGATGCTCTGGTTATGAAATTCGAAAAATATTCTACAGATTTTGTACAGCAAATTGGCTCTAAAAAAGGTGCTATTTCGCCCTCAATTACTCAGTCAGCCGCATTTGCATATGGTGATTCTGCCACCGGCGAAGGTATCTTCGATGGCTCAGTCCAACAGCCCTTGTACTCACGAATGGGAAATCCAACCACGGCTAAGCTTGAGGGTATCCTGGCTAAAATGGATTCAGGAATTGGAGCGGTATGTACCAGTTCAGGTATGGGCGCTATAGCGCTGAGCTGTATGTCAATTGTTTCCGCTGGTGATGAAATTATTAGCATTGGAGGGTTGTTTGGCGGTACTTTTGCATTGTTTAACGAAACATTGGCCCGTTTCGGGGTTAAGACTTCGTTTTTTGATGTGGAAGAATTAGCTGCTATTGAAGCGGCTATCAATAAGAATACAAAAATCATTTTTCTGGAAAGCGTGGGTAATCCAAATATGCGACTGCCGGATATTCGCGCCATTGCAGGTATCGCCAATTGCTATGGAATCGTATTAATTGTCGATAATACGGTGACTCCCATGAGTATCCGTCCGCTTGAATTGGGTGCAGATATCTGCGTCTATTCAACCACAAAAATATTGTCCGGTAATGCTTCAGTTTTAGGTGGTGCTGCTGTATTTCGTGCTATCAATATGGATGCTGAGGATAAGTTTAAAACGGCCCGTTATGCTGATATCCATAAGTTTATCGACAAAATGGGCAAAATGGCCTTGATTCCCAATGCAAAAAAACGCGCATTACGAGATTTTGGGATGAGCGCGAGCGCCTTTTCTTCTTACCTTACCCTGCTGGGTTTAGAAACCCTGCCATTAAGAATGGAGCGAATTGTTGATAGCGTAGAAATTATAGCTGCTGGGTTGGATAAGGCTGGGTTTGAAATTAACCACCCCAGTTTGGCTCAGCATCCACATCAGATCGGAAGAGCGTCGTGTAGG
>CAXMRK010000108.1:0-10930 GCA_964195815.1 uncultured Acidimicrobiia bacterium
CCTTAATTGATCTTTGATTTTAGTGTAATCTTTAGAACGGGCATCAGTATTTTCAATCACTAGCGCAATTGGCATACCTGTACTTTTGCCTTCAAATACACCTGAGAGTATTTGTACATCATCTTTTTCTTTGCGCTGAGAGGTATGTCTGGTACGTCCGGTAGCACGCCGAACCAGTTCTAACTTAATCATTTCAGCGTTAATAGCCAGCCCCGGCGGGCAACCATCTATCACACAGCCGATCGCGGGGCCATGGCTTTCACCAAACGTGGTTACCGCAAAAATTGTTCCAAATGTATTTGATGCCATTTCTAATTATCCATCTCTGTTTGTTGACGCTTTGAACCCTTGCGTTTTATCAACTCTTGCATGATATCCTGTTTTGCAGTGACTAACTCATCGCGAGTCAAGATAAATACCCCCTCACCACCATGCTCGAAATCAAGCCACATAAACGGTATCCCTGGAAACAGTAATTCCAATGCTAGCTGTGTTGCACCGACTTCACAAATAAGCACACCATCATCCTCAAGATGTGCCGCGGCTTCAGCTAATATTTGGACCACAAGATCCAAGCCATCTTCACCACTACTTAGGCCTAGTTTGGGCTCCTGTATGTATTCAGCAGGTAAGCCAGCATACTCAGCTGCTGAAACGTAGGGTGGATTAGTAACAATTAATTGATAACGTTGTCCAGCCACTGCAGAAAAACCGTCTGAAAGCATCAAGCGCAAACGCTCACCAAGTTTATGCAAGCTACGGTTTTCTTCTGCTATTGCCAATGCCTGTGGAGATATATCTACCCCATCTACCTGGCAATCCGGCAGATATACAGCTATTGCACAGGCAATGCAGCCACTGCCAGTGCAAAGGTCCAGAATTTTACTGTTTTTACTTAAACTTACCCAGGGAGAGAATCCTTCACGAATCAACTCTGCAATTGGCGATCGTGGAACCAGCACATCGGCAGTTACCCTGAAAGGCAAATCGCAAAACCAGGCTTCACCGGTAATATATGCTACCGGCAGGTGTTGCTCAATCCGTAACTTCAGATATTCTGCCAAAGTCTGTTGAAACTCAGCATTGACAGTGCTGGCAGGGCTTAAGTCTTCATTTGGAAAATGCTTTGAAGCGGCCGCTTGAACCAACCAAAGCGCTTCATCGGCACTATTATCAGTTCCATGACCATAAAACACATCTGCTGCATCAAGTTGCAGCCGAGTTTGTTCAATTGATTCACTAATATCCATGGATCACAGTATAATTCAGCATTCAGTAAGCTGTCGGATTTTTAGTAGCCTCTTCAGGCTTAAATTGATGTGGTGAAAATATGAACAGAAAAACTTTTGCGATACTGCTAGGAGCTGCGCTTCTTGCCCTGGGTTTAGGTCTATGGTTTGGACAAACGAGCGAACCCGTTATTAGCGGCAGTAAAAACTTCAATAAAATTAATCAATATACAAGTATTACCCAATATCCTCAGGCAAAAGTCATTGCTGATTTTGAGCTGCATGAAAGTAACGGAGAAACCTTCAACCTGGAGCGCCTACGCGGTCGCTGGAGCTTGTTGTTCTTTGGTTATAGCCAATGCCCAGATATTTGCCCGACAACGCTTTCAAGTATGGCAGCTATCTACCAGAACCTGGAAACGGAATTTATTGCTGATGATTTACCCAATATAGTCTTCGTTTCAATTGATCCAGAACGTGATCAACTGGAACAACTTGGTAGTTATATTCGCTTCTTTCACCCAAATTTCCTGGCAGCAACCGGTGAGCATTCACAACTTGAAGCTTTAACCAGACAGCTTGGCTTGCTCTACACTATTGAAGCACATGATGCAGGCGTCACAGACTATCTCGTTGACCACTCATCCGGGATTGTACTGTTGAATAAAGAGGGTTACCTGCACGGATTATTACCAACGCCACATGAGGTTGAGCAGATAAGTTCCGATTTAACCCAACTGCTCTCGCCCTAAAACGATACACCTGAGATTTAAAACTTTATGTTTAATGCTCTATTAGCCCGTTTACAGTATCTATTACCACATCATCTCCTGACCTGGTTAATCCACAAACTAGCGAGAATTCGTACGCGCTGGTTTAAAAACATGATGATTCGCTCCATCGCCAAACATTTCGGTGTTAACTGGTCAGAAGCGCTGTATTCAAGCGCGGATGAGTATGAACATTTCAATGCGTTTTTTACCCGCCAGCTAAAGCCTGATGCCAGACCAATTAGTCCTCGGGAAGATGCTCTTATTTGCCCGGTAGATGGTGCTATCAGTAGTTTTGGTAAAATCCAGGCAGAGCAGATATTTCAGGCCAAGGGGCATGATTATAGCTGCACCGAATTACTCGCCAGCGATAAACTCGCTGAGCACTATAAGAATGGTGACTACATTACCATCTATCTTTCCCCGAAAGACTACCACCGTATCCATATGGCCGTAACTGGTGAACTAAAAAGCATGAGCCATGTACCAGGTCGTCTATTTTCAGTAGCACCTTACACCGTTGAAGAAATACCCCGGCTTTTTGCGCGTAACGAGCGTAGTATTCATAATTTCAAGACCGTGCTTGGCGACCATGCCCTGATCCTTGTGGGCGCAATGCTTGTCGCGAGCATGGAAACTGTTTGGCATGGATTGATCAATCCGCCACGCGCTAAGAAATTAAGGCATTTCGACTACCCTGCTGGAAAAATTCAAATCCAGCGTGGTGAAGAAATGGGACGCTTCAATATGGGATCAACAGTGGTGTTACTATTCCCTGAAAATACCATACAGTGGCACAAAGACCTGCACTCAGGACAGAAAGTAAAAATGGGCGAAGTGCTGGCGGGTATAATATCCTGATAAACGAACAAGAAGATAAAACCAGTCTGCTGGGCTGTTGGAGAACGATCAATGAAATGTCTTAAATCTGGATTAACACTGGCAATATTCTTGCTTGCATCTAATCTATCGATTGCTGGTGTCTGTGAGAGTACTATAAAGAAAGGACTTGATAGAGACGAGAGCACTATTGAGTTTCTTGATGATGCCAAAAAATCTAAAGCAAAAGCCGATAAAGAGCTTAAGCGCGCTAATCCAAAACCCTTTTATCATTGCGACAAAATAGAAAGCGCAATGAATAGCCTGATTAAAGCTCAACATATTTTAAAAAAAGCCAGGGAGAGCTACCGTACTGCATATGAAGTTTGTGAAGGTACAGATAAAGATCAAGCGCTTACCAAGATCAAACAATCAAACAGTAATATTGAGATACAAAATCTGTTGATTACAGACTATCGCAGTTTTTTACAAAACAGGTGCGGACAGTAAAACGTTAATAGCGAAGGTGAATTAGAAAAACGAACTGGCTTCTAATAAGGAAACATGAGCTTTAAGACAGAGCGCTAATAATCAACCTGACCCTTTGCATGGCTTCAACAAGAATTTCCTCCATCCCCTCTATCGTCCCACCACTACCTAAACCTGCAGCTAGATTGCCAACCACACATAATGATGCATATTCTATATCTGCTTCTCGAGCCAACGCCGCTTCAGGCATAGTTGTCATACCAACCAGATCACAGCCATCGCGTTTTAACTTCTGAACCTCTGCTGCCGTTTCCAGACGAGGGCCCTGGGTCACGGCAAGCGTGCCTTTATCGTGGACCTTTATATTTACAAGCTCTGCTGCCATTAGCACCTGTTGCCGAAAACGTTCTGAAAACGGCTCTGCAAACTCAATATGAGTGGGTTCAGACTGATCATCTTCAAAAAATGTATGTCCTCTACCCCAGGTAGAATCAATAATCTGATCTGCTAATACCAGGCTACCTGGCGGCATAGATTCAGTGATATTGCCAACAGCATTAACCGCTAAAATGCTTTTAACTCCCATAGCTTTAAATGCCATAATGTTTGCACGATAGTTGATCCGGTGTGGCGCAAACCGATGGTCGTAGCCATGCCTCGGCAGAAACAGAAAGCGTACATCTCCAATACGATATTCAGTAAACACATCTGATGGGTTTCCCCAGTGTCCGCTGGTTGATGTTTCTAACTTCAGGCCTGCACCCAGTTCATCCAGTCCAGTCCCGCCAATTAATCCAAATAATTTTTCCACAATCCAAAAGACCTTTTATTTATCCTGTCCGTATCAGGCAATCACATGATTCACTCTGCAATCTCTAATACACGAATTTCATTTAATTCACGCCAATATTCAAAAGCATCCATACCACAACCGAAGATATAAACATCGGGCACATCCAAACCGAAATAATCAAGCCAGTCTCGTGACAGACCACGATCATGAATTTTACGCACCAGAGCAACACTAACCACACTTTTTGCACCCCTGGCGATACACCAGTCACGAATAGCTTCCAGGGTATAACCTTCATCATAGATATCATCGAAAAGAATGACGTCGCGCCCTTCAACCGATTTGCTGGGTTTGGCACGAAAATCTATGATTCCACCACGAGTTCCACTGGCGTAACGTGTTGCATGTACGTAGTCCATCTGGATTGGAAACTTCAAGCGAGTTGAGAGCCAGGTCCCCGGTATCATGGCGCCATTCATAACACTAAGAAATAACGGTTCTAATCCTGCAAAATGTTGATTCAGAGTATCAGCCAGGCAATCAACCGCCTGCATGACTTCAGCATTGGTTAGCAGGAGGCTTGATTTATCTAATATTTCTTGTGCTTTCATATTATTTTTTTCTCTGGGTAAATATTAATTTTAATAATCGATTAAACCGGAACGTCTTCGGTATTTAAAGCTTCTAAAGACAGGACCCAATGGCGATACTCAGAAACCAGTTGGGCATCTGCTCGACTGACCAAAGCAGAACCATACAGTGACTTAATTAACTGACTGGTATCCTGCAAGCCAGTATCAAGACCAGCTAAATAAGTTACAGCATTTCCCGCATCGCAGATCAGAACTAAATTGCAGCCACTACTAAGCGCCGTCTCAACGCGGGTGAACATATCACCAACTCCCCTGGCCGCAAACATATCCAGATCATCTGAAATGATAACACCCTGATATCCGATTTCGTCACGTAAAATAGTTTTCAACCAACGTTGAGAATAACCTGCTGGCAGATCATCAATTGCAGGGTATGTGACATGGGCAACCATGATTGAAGCTAGATCAGGAGCGAGTTCAACAAATGGCCTAAGGTCCTGATCAATGATTTCAACGGCCCCGCGTTGATCAATAACATCGTCCAGATGAGAGTCCAGCTCTACCGAGCCATGGCCGGGGTAGTGCTTGCCGCAAGCAACCATTCCGGAATCTTTCATCCCAGCAATATATGCTCTGCTTAGCTCAATCACCTGCTCACTATCAGCACCGAGAGAACGGTCAGCGATTACACAGCTGCCACAATCCAGATCAATAACCGGTGCAAAACTAAGATCAATCCCCAGATCCAACACTTCTGTAGCCATTACCCTGCCATGCCGGTAGGCAAAATCTTTTGCTTTATCAGCATCGCTAGAATACATATCACCAATAGTTCGTAGCGGTGGCAAACGTGTGAAACCTTCACGCAGACGCTGCACCCTGCCACCTTCCTGATCCACCGTGATTAATAATCGTGGTTGACGTAGATTCCGAATTTGTTGACATAATGCCGAAACCTGATCTGAAGTCTCAATATTACGGGCGAATAGAACCACCCCGCCTACAGCTGGATGCAATAATAGCTTTTCCTCATCAGCACTCAACTGAGTTGAAGCGATTCCTATCAGGACCGGCCCTAAAGCCATTTCAGTTGAGATTTTCATTAGCGTGTAAACATTGCAATAGATTCTACGTGTGCAGTGTGTGGGAACATATCCATAACACCTGCACCTTCTAATTTAAACCCATACTGATTGACTAGAATTCCTGCATCGCGCGCCAAACTGGCTGGATGACATGAAATATAAACAATGGTGTTTGCACTACTGGCTGCTAAGTGAGGCAAAATAAATTCAGCTCCACTACGGGGGGGGGCAAGCAGAATCTTGGTAAACTGCGGCTTCAACCAGGCAGATTGTTGTGGAGATTCATTTAAATCAGCCATGAAAATATTTGCATTGGTCAGATGATTAAACTGGGCGTTAGCACGGGCTTTATTAACCAACTCCGCATCACCCTCAACGCCGATGACCTGTCCAGCATAACGTGCCATAGCCAGAGAAAAATTCCCCAAACCACAAAATAGATCGAGGACTAAATCCTGTTTGTCAGGCTGCAGTAACTCAATCGCCCGATTAATCATTTTGCGATTGAGCTCAGCATTCACCTGAATAAAGTCATTCGCGGCAAAATGCATCCTGATATCGTGCTCAGGGAGTTCATAATAGAGGTCGGCAGCTTGCGTGCCTTCCAACAAGGTGACTGTTGTCGGACCTTTGGGTTGCAAGTATATTGCCAGGCCAGAGTCACGAGAAAACGCTCTAAGTTTATCAAAATCATCACTATTAAATGGTTCCAGATTGCGGATAATGATGGATGCACCCAGTGCCTCACCATCACCTCCAGCAAATTCTACTTGTGGCACTCTTGCATGGTTAGAGAGGCTTCGAACAAGCGTTGCAAAATCTTCAAGCCTGTTGCCAATACGCTCATCTAATACCGGACACTGACGGCAATCAGCAACAAAGCGGCCATATTGTTCACGAAAGCCAACAAGTACACGATCATCTTTCTTAGGAACGTAGCGGACACTCAGTCGAGCTTTACGTCGATAGTTCCAATACGGCCCAGTCAATGCTGGCCAACTTTTTGCTGGCTCAACTTTGCCAATCCGTTTTAAGTTTTCCATCAAAGTTTGCTGTTTGAATTCAATCTGGCGCTCTGGAGCCAAATGCTGCAAAGCACATCCACCACACACTCCAAAGTGGGGGCAATGTGGTTCTACTCGATCAGGCGACGCTTCAAGCACCTCTTCAACGACCCCCATATCAAAACGCCGATGGCATTCTGTATAGCGAAAGACCACTCTTTCTCCTGGCAAGGCACCATGAATAAAAACAGTCTTTTCATCAATATGCGCAACCCCGCGCCCATCATGACTCAAGTCTGTAATTTCTGCTTGCTGAAGTTCTGTTGGTATTTTTCTGCGACGATTTCTTGACATTGAGGGCTCTCAACTACGGTTCATTATTCATTTTTACTAAATGCCACACATGATAGCGATCAGCAAAACACTTCGCGCTATTTTACACACATGGCCGAGACTACGCCTATGGTTAAGCTATAAATGGAGTGATTCAGAGCAATTTAACCAATTGACAAGTCAAGTACAGATCATCAACATAGACATATAGTCAAAACAAAGTGTGGCGCATGAATAATATCAATTTAAAAGACATTAGCATCCTCATCGCTGATGACAACGAAATCAATAGAAAATTTGTAGTCCACGCCCTGAGTGAATTTGGTTCTGAAATTATCGAAGCAGAAAATGGCGCTGAAGCCATTCTTCTCGCTAATGAGTTGCAACCAGACATTTTGCTCATGGATATCCACATGCCGGAAATTAATGGCCTGGAAGCATTGCATAAAATTCATGAATGGGGCAGTGAAAATAATTATCACCCGCCTTCCATAGCCTTAACCGCTGATGCCCGCGAAGAAGAGCGCGAACGCTTACTGGCAAGTGGTTTTGATGGCTGGCTAAGCAAGCCTGTCACCGGCAGGAATCTGGTAGCAGCAATCAATAATTTGTTAACCAGCATGGACCCAAGCATCTGGGATCGGAAAGCAACTGGTACAGGATATTATCAGGGACTGGATGACGAACAAGCTCTCAGTGCAGCACATGGGAGCACTGAATTAGTTAAAACACTACGCGGTATTTTTGTGCGTGAACTGGCCGGGATTCAGGATCAGCTTGATCCTTTAATGGTAGCGGGTAATTATGACCAGGTAGCTGAGCATATTCATAAACTGATTGCCTCCGCAGGCTACTGTGGCGCGCCCCGACTTGAAGAAATTTCCCGAGTATTTTATTTGGCTCTGCGTGAAGGCGACACTTTTGGTATAGCTTCTGGATATACTCGCTTTCTGCAATGCTCGTCTATGGTCTATAGCGAGCTACTAAATGTTACCTGAAACTACTTCTGAAACTACTTCTGAAGCAATCCTTTCATTTCGCGGGTAGCCTGCTCTAAACCAACAAAGATAGCGCGGGCGATAATTGCGTGCCCAATATTCAGTTCAACGATTTCATCAATCGCTACAATGTCTTGAACGTTTTGATAATGTAACCCGTGCCCAGCATTAATCTGCAAACCTATTTCATTCCCAAATCGACTTGCCTCGATTAAACGCACTAACTCCTGTTGCTGCCTCGACCCACTATTATCTGCATAAGTTCCAGTATGCAACTCAACCACTGGTGCACCTACATCCACTGCCGCTTGCAACTGATCTTTATCTGGATCAATAAATAGTGACACCCTGCATCCTGCCGAGCTCAAGCATTTTACAGCGGCCGCAACTTCGGTTTGGTGAGCAATAACATCCAGCCCCCCTTCCGTGGTCAATTCTTCGCGCTTCTCCGGTACCAGACAAATATCTGCTGGCCCAATAGACTCTGCAATACTTACCATTTCAGGAGTAACAGCCAACTCAAGATTCATCCGCGTCGTCAGTGTTTTAGCCAGGGCAAATACATCTGCATCCTGGATATGTCGACGATCTTCACGTAAATGGATTGTGATTGCATCCGCCCCCGCAATCTCAGCTATTCTGGCTGCTTCTATGATTTCCGGATAAGTAGTACCTCTTGCTTGCCGCAAGGTTGCAACATGATCAATATTGACACCGAGTAATTTCATTGAGGCATTCTTTGCATCAGCTAATACATCACCAGTATGGATTGTCATTAGGTCTTACCTCAAATAGTCTAAACTGTAAAAATTTAATTATACAAGCTTACGCAGCATTTTTTGACTTGCCAGTTCACGCCCACCAAGTTGGATTTTCAGGGCGGACTGCAATAAAATTCGCATCTGTGGCAACCAGTCTGAATTTGAGTAATCATCTGCAGATAGTGCTAACAAAACGTCACCGGAAAACAGTTTTCGAGAACCCTTGCTGTGGCTCAATTCAGGGCCCGACTGTGGATCAAAAGTATAGTAGTTTTCAGCGCAAACCACGGCGCCTAATTGTTGACCCTCATTGCGTTCATATTCAAGTGGCAAGGCAAAGCCGAGTGACTCTAACAATTGTTTTTCGAAACGCCGTAATGCTACCCGAGGATCTTCTAATGCCGACAACTCATGAATCGCTCTACCATAGGCATGGTAAAGCTGTGGCTCTGGATCTTCAACTCTGCTCAAGCGAATTAGCAGTTCATTCAGATATAACCCACAATACAAGCAGGTGCCGCTTAATTCTGGCCAGCCGACATCCATATCAAGACCAGTAAGCGTACCCAGTTGACCTCTCTTGCTCCAGCTAAAATCCAGTTGCCGAAAAGGCTGTAATAAACCTCGCCAGCGTGATTTTCCAGCACGCGCTCCCCGGGCTACAAGACCAATACGGCCATAATCACGAGTGAACACATCCACAATACTGCTGGATTCACGGAAGGCTCTGCTGTGTAATATAAAACCTGGAGTTTCAGTGATTCGCATAAGCTGTATAGCTATTTATATATATAAATATAATGTACTTAAGGAATATACTTAAGATATATATTTAATCAAAACCAAGCCGATCTAGCGCTGCTTCATCATCAGACCAGCCGCGGGATACTTTAACCCATAATTTTAAAAATATTTTTTGATCAAATAATGATTGCATTGCCATACGCGCACCGGTTCCAACTTGTTTCAATACAGCTCCTTTCTTACCAATGACAATCTGCTTTTGGCTATCTCGCTCAACCCAAATAGTCGCTGATATACGGGTAATCTCAGGACTGTATTCAAAAGCGTCAATCGAAACAGTAATCGCATACGGTAATTCCTGATGCAAACGTAGGGTCAATTGCTCACGAATCAATTCAGATGCCAAAAAACGCTCGCTGCGATTAGTTATCTGATCCGCATCATAAAATGGACGAGAAAATGGTAATCGATTTTCCATGTCCTTCTGAAAATCATGCACACCGTTGCCTTTAAGGGCTGAGATCATATAGATTTTTTCAAAGGGCTGGTCTTTACTGATTGATTCAACAAAGGGTAATAGCTTGCTTTTATCTGGAATCAAGTCAATTTTGTTCACCACCAGAACCGTCGGCCGCTCAGCCTTTAACACCGCTTTAAGAGCATGCTCATCAGTTGGCGACCAGCGCCCTGCCTCAACTAGAAAAGCTACGACATCAATATCTCTAAGCGCTGCACGAGCAACTTTATTCATGTAGCGATTGAGAGCTTTGCCTGCGGAGTGATGTATGCCTGGGGTATCAACATAGATAGTTTGGCCACGCTCACTGGTATGTATCCCAATTATTTGCTGGCGTGTAGTTTGTGGTTTCGCTGTTACTATTGAGATTTTTTCTCCGATGATATTATTCATCAAAGTTGATTTCCCAACATTGGGCTTACCAACCAGGGCTATATAGCCACAGCGAAAATCAGTTTCCAAGGTATTTACTTCAGACATTCAATAAAACTCTTAAGTTAATCATTTTCCAGCAAATCACAAAGCATTTGCTCTGCTGCAGCTTGCTGGGCCTTTCTGCGTGAACTGCCATTTGCGCGAAAACTAACATTCGAATCATTCAATCGACATTCAACTGCAAACTCCTTGGCATGATCAGCTCCTGATTCCGATATGAGCTCATATTCAGGAATTTCTCTGCCCCGGGCTTGAAGCCATTCTTGCAAACGTGTCTTTGGATCTTTTAAGTCTTCAGGGTCAGGTAAATTATCGATAGTATCTTGTGTTAGCCTGGTAATAACTCGAACCGTTTCAGCA
>CAXMRK010000109.1:0-11915 GCA_964195815.1 uncultured Acidimicrobiia bacterium
TGAAATGGTGAAAGGCCATATGTTGGCTGACGTTGTTGCCGTTATTGGCACCCAGGACATCGTATTTGGTGAGGTTGACCGGTAAGTCTGATGAATATGAATAGCAATACCAATACCAATATCTTGACCTCTGAAACTCGTGCAACCATGGAACTGTGGTTATCAAAATTTCCTGCAGAGCATAAACGCTCCGCGGTTATCCAGTCTTTGATGGCAGCACAAGATCAGAATGGCGGCTGGTTGACTACCGAAATAATGGATGCAGTTGCTGAATACCTCGAACTGCCAAATGTTCAGGTATATGAAGTTGCCAGTTTTTATTCCATGTTTGATCTACAGCCTACTGGCCGTCACAAAGTAAATATCTGTACAAATATATCTTGCATGCTGCGCGGTGCTGAAGAAGTTGTAGCCCATATCGAAAACGAACTCGGTATTAAAATGGGTGAGACCACTGCTGATGGCAGGATTACACTCAAGGTTGAAGAAGAGTGTCTGGCGGCCTGCTGCGGAGCACCGATGATGGTCGTTGATGGCCATTATCACGAAGATCTGACCGTCGAAAAAATCAACACCATTCTTGAAGGGCTGGATTGATCATGGCTGAGCATAATGTTGTATTCACCACACTGGAATTTGATCAACCCTGGACACTGGAGAATTACCTGGCAGTCGGCGGGTATCAGGCCTGGGCAAAAATCCTCGAAGAAAAGACTCCACCAGAAAAAATAATCGACATCGTCAAGGCTTCTGCATTACGTGGCCGTGGCGGAGCGGGTTTTCCAACAGGTTTGAAGTGGAGTTTTATGCCACGTTCCGCACCTGGACAAAAATATCTATTGTGCAACTCGGACGAAAGTGAACCGGGTACTTGCCACGATAGGGATATTTTGCGTTATAACCCACATTCAGTTATTGAAGGTATGGCGATCGCTGCTTACAGCATGGGTGCAACCGTTGGTTATAACTATCTGCGTGGTGAATTTCACCATGAACCCTATGAGAGATTCGAACAGGCACTTAAAGAAGCCTACGCAGCAGGCTGGCTTGGCAAAGATGTTAAAGGTAGTGGGATAGATATCGATCTATACGGCGCCCTGGGTGCTGGTGCCTATATCTGCGGTGAAGAAACCGCATTAATGGAATCACTGGAAGGCAAAAAAGGTCAACCTCGATTTAAACCACCATTTCCTGCGAATTTCGGGCTTTATGGCAAACCCAGTACTGTCAATAACACCGAATCATTAGCATCTGTGCCTTCAATTATGCGCAATGGTGCTGATTGGTTCCTGAATATTGGAAAGCCAAACAATGGTGGACCAAAATGCTTTTCCGTTTCTGGTCATGTCAATAAACCAGGAAATTACGAAGTGCCTCTGGGTACGCCATTTTCAGAATTATTAGAGATGGCCGGTGGCGTTCTTGATGGCAATAAATTGAAGGGTGTTATTCCCGGTGGCTCTTCTATGCCGGTAATACCAGCAGAGATGATGATGGATTTAACCATGGACTTTGATTCTCTTGCGAAAGCTGGATCAGGCTTAGGTTCTGGTGCGGTAATCGTTATGGATGAAACCACATGTATGGTCAAAGCATTAACCCGCTTAGAGCGTTTTTATCATATGGAATCTTGTGGCCAGTGTACGCCTTGCCGTGAAGGTACAGGTTGGATGCATCGGGTGCTCGAACGCATAATGGCCGGTAATGGCCGGATGGAAGATCTTGAGTTGTTACGTTCAGCTGCAGGACAAATTGAAGGTCATACTATTTGTGCCTTTGGTGAGGCTGCTGCCTGGCCAGTACAGGGTATGCTGCGTCATTTCTGGCCTGAATTTGAATATTTTGTTACCCATGGCAAATCAATGGTAGCGGAAACAACAGGTCGTTTGACCTGAGTGTTTTGCCGGAATTTAAACAATAAATATTAAGTAAAAAACTAACATACGGTTTTGAAAATATTATGAACAGCCCGGACAATAATCTGGTCAACATAGAAATTGATGGAATTGCCACCACGGCAGCCAAAGGTTCGATGATTATCGAAGCGGCTGATCGTGTCGGTGTTGATATTCCAAGATTCTGTTACCACCCCAAATTATCTATCTCTGCCAATTGCCGTATGTGCCTTGTGGATGTGGAGAAAGCGCCTAAGCCTTTACCTGCATGTGCAACTCCGGTAATGGAAGGAATGAAAGTCTTTACTGAATCCAAGCGTGCAATTGATGCACAGCGTGGAATCATGGAGTTTTTGTTAATCAATCATCCCCTTGATTGTCCAATCTGTGATCAGGGTGGTGAATGTGAATTACAGGATCAAGCCATAGGATATGGCCGCTCTGTGTCCCGTTTTAGTGAAGGAAAACGGGTAGTTGCAGATAAAGATGTGGGTCCGCTGATCCACACAGATATGACTCGCTGTATTCACTGTACCCGTTGCGTGCGTTATCTGGAAGAAATTGCTGGTACCAGCGAATTGGGCGGAATTGGTCGCGGTGATCAGACTGAAATCGGGACCATGGTGGCACGTTCTATCGACTCGGAAATGTCTGCCAATATTATTGATATATGTCCAGTAGGTGCGCTGACCAATAAACCTTTCCGTTTTTCGGCCAGAGCCTGGGAGTTGGTTGCCCGTCCTTCAGTTTCATCCAATGATGGGGTTTCATCCAATATGTATTTCCACACTCTGCGTGATGAAATTTCACGCTGTGTGCCACGGGATAATGACGCACTGAATGAGTGCTGGATATCTGATCGTGATCGTTTTTCTCACTTTGGACTGCGAAGCGATGAGCGTCTAGCAGAACCCATGGTAAAAGACAGTAACGGCAAATGGCAGATCGTAGATTGGAAAACTGCGATTGAAGCTGCCGCTGAAATTTTGCGCGAAGCCGGTGAATCGATCAACATGCTGTTATCACCCTCTGCATTTAATGAGGAATATATACTGGCACGCCGTTTACTTGAAGGTTTAGGTGGTCAGAACATCGATAGTCGGCTGCGTGAAACTGCGTTTGCAGATGAAAGCAGCCGCTTAGCACAGTTTGAATGCCCGGTAGCAGAAATGGATGCCGCTGATAGTGTCTTGCTGATAGGCAGCAATATTCATGAAGATGCCCCGATATTAGGTCACCGTGTACGTCAGGCCTGGCTGAAAAACCAAAGTGCAATATTTGCTTTGATGCCACGCCAGTACGACTATCACTTCAACTGCACAGAATCAGCAGTGGTCAAGCCTGAATTAATGCTTGATAACTTGCTCGCTATGGCCAAGGTTCTAGGTAGCGATCTGGATCGTAACGGATTGCCTGAAGTACTCCTCAATGCAATCGATGAGGTAGAAACCACCGCCTTTAGTAGCACCGTTATTGATTCACTAAAAGCTGCTGAAAATGCCTTATTAATCGTTGGCAAAATGGCAAACTCAGATGCACATGCTGACTGGACAAGATTGTTGGCCCAGGCGATCAGCAAAGCAACTGCAGGTCGCTGTAATCTGATCGCTGATGGTGGTAACTCAACAGGTGCGCGCATGTTTGGTGCACAGCCTGCTGAAGGTGCACAGGACGTCACCCAAATGCTGGCAGATCCAGCCACAGCAGCGTTGCTCTGGAATGTGAATCCAGATCTTGATTTTGATAATCCTGGCGCAGCAAGTAAAGCACTCAGTAGTAGCAAAGTTATTGCAGTTAGCAGTTTCCGTGCTGACTCAATACTCAACGTTGCTGATGTCATTTTGCCATTGGCAGCAACAGCTGAATCTGAAGGTAGTCTGACCAGTTTTGATGGTCTGATACAACAGCTTTCAGTTGCTTCTAAAGCACCAGGAATGAGTAAGCCAGGCTGGAAGATCTTGCACCGTTTAGGTACTCAATTAGCCTGTAATGGGTTTGACTTTGCAGGTTTGAAGGATATTGAATTATCTCAGGAAACGGCTGCAGTTAGGGCCGATAACGAGTTGAGCAAACGTGATGGCAGTAATGCATTACAGCGGCTCGGTGAGGTAGGTATTTATTCCATAAATGCCGAGTGTCGTCAGTCAGAAGCTTTACAAAAATCAAAATTAGCCGCACGTGCAATGTTGCTAATGAATCCGGCAGATGCCGAAAGTCGTCAATTAAGCGCAGGTGCAACAGTTACTGCAATCCAGGATGGTAGACAGATGAGCATGCTGCTTGAAGTTACTGATTCCGTTGCGCCAGGTTGTGTATTGTTACCTGCAGCCATAGCAGAAACCTCTGCTCTGGGATCTGCCTGGTCTGCTATCGAAGTGGAGGCAAAATAATGGACGCCATTCTAGAGTTTGCTTGGCTGTTAATTCGTATTGTTCTGTTTACGCTGCTGCCTCTGATTTTGCTAGTCGCTTATTACACTTTGGCCGAACGTCGGATTATTGGCGCAATGCAGTCACGCATTGGACCAAATAGAGTGGGTCCCTGGGGATTATTCCAGCCATTTGCGGATGTGATAAAGCTGTTGCTGAAAGAAATTATTCTACCGGCAGATGCGAACCGTTACCTATTCTTGATTGCTCCAGTACTTTCGATCGCACCTGCATTCGCTGTTTGGGCAGTTGTCCCGGTTGGTGAAAACCTGGTCTGGGCAAATCTGAACGCGGGTGTTATCTATATATTGGCCATCAGCTCAATGGGTGTCTATGGCATCATTTTGGCGGGTTGGGCATCAAATTCAAAATATGCGCTGTTGGGTGCAATGCGTTCAGCGGCACAGGTGGTTTCTTATGAAATTGCTATGGGATTCTCCTTGCTGGGTGTGTTGATTCTCGCAGGTAGCTTGAATTTACAGGAAATTGTCAATGCACAGGCAGGTGGCATGCTCGACTGGTATTGGCTACCGCTGATGCCAATGTTTGCGATCTATATAATTTCCGGCCTTGCAGAAACCAACAGGGCGCCATTCGATATGGCTGAAGGCGAATCGGAGATTGTTGCCGGTTTCCATGTGGAATACGCCGGTGCAGCCTTTGCAGTATTCTTCCTGGCTGAATATGCCAACATGATTCTGATATCAGCACTGACTGCTATCTTTTTCTTTGGTGGTTGGTTATCACCATTCGAAGGTTGGACTTTCCTTGGAGATTCCGCCTTGCGGCAACCCAGTATTTTCTGGTTTTTGCTCAAATTAGCATTCTTTATGTTCAATTTCCTCTGGATTCGTGCAACTTTCCCACGCTACCGCTATGACCAGGTCATGCGTCTAGGTTGGAAAGTATACATTCCAATCACAATGGTTTGGATGCTGGTAGCTGCGATGTTTGTATTTAACGGAATTGTGGTACGCGGAGCCTAATGTAATGAATAAAATGACTCGCTATTTCAAATCCTTAATGATGATCGAGCTGTGGCAGGGCTTGGGTGTAACCCTGAAGCACATGTTTAAGCCTAAGTTTACGGTCTTTTACCCTGAAGAAAAAATACCTAAATCGAATCGTTTCCGTGGAATTCATGCGCTCAGACGCTACCCCAATGGTGAAGAACGTTGCATCGCTTGTAAATTGTGCGAGGCAGTATGTCCGGCATTGGCAATAACCATTGATTCGGAGATGCGTGATGATGGAACCCGGCGCACAACCAAATATGAGGTTGATCTTTTCAAATGCATTTTCTGTGGCTTTTGTGAAGAATCATGCCCGGTAGACTCGATTGTACTGACTGACTTTTTTGACTTTCATATGGAAGATCCAAAAGAGGGTGTACTTGATAAACAACAACTGTTGGCTCTGGGTGATCGCTTTGAAGAAAGTACCAGCAAAAACAGACAACAGGATGCCCCATACAGGTAATTGATATGCCAATACAGGAAATCTTTTTTTACTTATTTTCAGTCATTATGGTGGCGGCAGCGACACTGGTTATCAGTGTGCGCAATCCCGTTTACTCAATATTGTTTCTGATTCTTACTTTTTTCAGTGCAGCCGCTTTGTGGATAATGCTAGAAGCCGAATTCCTTGGCATTGTGCTGGTGCTGGTTTATGTGGGCGCTGTAATGGTGCTGTTCCTGTTCGTGGTGATGATGCTGAATATAGATCAGGCACGAATGAATGAGGGTTTTGTTAAAAATCTACCTCTGGGAATTGGTGTGGCTCTGGTGATGCTTGCCGAAGTGCTGATGGTGCTTTGGTATAAGGGCAAAACTGGTGTGGATGCTTATCCACTGCCCGAAGCCCATGCACAGGGATACAGTAATACTGCGGAAATTGGTGAACGGATGTTCACCCAGTACCTCTGGCCTTTTGAAATCGCCGGTATTGTATTGCTGGTCGCTATTGTTGCTGCAATTGCGTTATCGCTGCGCCATCGTGAAGGTGTTAAGACCCAATCGATTCCTAAGCAGGTAAGTACAGAGAAAAGTGATCGTCTGGAGCTTATTGATATGCCAGCTGAAAGTGTGGAGAACAACTGATGGTTAGTCTTACGCATTATTTAACCCTCGGCGCGATCTTGTTGTGTTTGAGTGTCGCCGGGATTTTCCTCAATCGGAAAAACATCATCATCCTGCTGATGTCGATTGAGCTGATGCTATTAGCTGCGAATATGAACTTTATTGCATTTTCGCGTTTTCTTGGTAATCCGGATGGGCAGGTATTTGTATTCTTCATCCTAACTGTTGCAGCTGCTGAAGCGGCTATCGGTCTGGCGATTCTCGTTGTCCTGTTCCGTAACCGCAATTCAATTAATGTTGCAGATCTTGATGACCTCAAGGGCTGATTCTGGTTATTTAAAATGAAAGTTGAAACCATTTTATTATTGATTCCTTTACTGCCACTAGCGGGTGCTTTGATTGCCGGCTTATTAGGTAACAAAATTGGACGTGCTGGCTCACACTGGGTAACCATCCTGGGTGTCGGTGGAGCATTTGTGCTCTCAGCATTGATTTTGAAAATGCAGATATTCGATGGCATGGAGAGCATGAACTATAGCCTCTATACCTGGGGAATAAGTGACTCCATAACCTTCCAGGTCGGATTTCTAATTGATCACCTGACCACGTTAATGATGGTTGTAGTGACCTTCGTTTCCTTAATGGTGCATATTTACACCATTGGTTATATGCACGATGACCCCGGTTATCAGCGCTTCTTCAGTTATATCGCATTATTCACATTCAGTATGTTGATGCTGGTGATGTCTAATAACTTTATGCAACTGTTCTTTGGTTGGGAAGCGGTTGGACTGGTGTCATACCTGCTGATTGGTTTCTGGTTTAAGAAAGAAACAGCCATTTTTGCAAACATGAAGGCATTTATGGTCAACCGAGTAGGTGACTTTGGCTTCCTCCTGGGTATTGCAGCAATTTTATCGGTATTTGGTAGCCTCGATTACGCCACTGTATTTGCAGCAGCGCCAGAGAAGGTGGGTGAAACCATTACTGCATTCGGTACCATTGAATGGTCAGCGATTACCTTTATTTGTATCGGTCTGTTTATTGGTGCTATGGGTAAATCAGCTCAGGCTCCACTACACGTGTGGCTGCCAGATTCAATGGAAGGCCCGACCCCAATCTCTGCATTGATCCACGCGGCTACCATGGTAACTGCCGGTATCTTTATGGTTGCACGTATGTCGCCTCTGTTTGAGTTGTCTGAGGCGGCACTGAGTTTTGTATTGATAATTGGTTCATTTACAGCTTTGGCAATGGGTCTGATTGGTATCGTTCAAAATGATATTAAACGTGTTATTGCATACTCAACGTTGTCACAATTAGGCTATATGACCGTAGCGCTTGGTGCTTCTGCATACTCAGCAGCTATTTTCCATCTGATGACTCATGCCTTCTTCAAAGCTTTATTATTCCTCGCCGCAGGTTCAGTCATTATTGCCATGCACCACGAACAGGATATGCGCAATATGGGCGGTGTAAAACGCTGGATGCCGATTACCTGGATCACTTCGGTGGCTGGTACTTTGGCATTGATTGGCTTCCCGTTCTTCTCCGGTTTTTATTCAAAAGATGCAATTATCGAAGCCGTTGGCGAAGCCCATCGTTTCGGTAGTGGCTTTGCCTATTGGGCGGTGTTGTTAGGAGTGGTGGTGACTGCATTTTACAGTTTCCGTTTGCTCTATCTGGTGTTCCATGGCAAACCACGCATGGACGAACATACACAGAAACATATGCATGAAACGCCATTGGTGGTGACTGTGCCACTGATTTTGCTGGCAATACCATCTGTTTTGATCGGATATTTTACGATTGAACCGGTGCTGTTCGGTGGCTGGCTTGATGATGCAATTAAAGTTAGCCCAAACAACGATGTGATCGCTGAACTTAGTCATCACTTCCATGGCGCAACCGCAATGGCTCTGCATTCAGTACAGACTGCACCGTTCTGGTTAATGTTGACTGGCTTTGGGCTGGCAACCTGGATCTCTTTGTTCCGGCCGCAGATCGCTGACAATATGGCCAAACGCTTTGCAGGTATCCATAAACTGTTAAGTAACAAGTACTACTTTGATGACTTCAACAATAAAGTTTTCGCCAATGGTTTCGTTCGTATTGGTCGGGGACTATGGAAACGAGGTGATACCGGTTTACTTGATGGTATTGCTATTGATGGTACTGCGAGCTTAATTGGTAAGCTGGGTGAGCGGGTAAGACGCCTGCAAACTGGTTATTTGTATCAGTATGCTTTTGCCATGATTATCGGCTTAATCGGATTATTGGGAGCCTGGCTGCTAGTTTAGCAGTCAAGAGAATATAGAATGGAAAACACAATAATAAATAGCTGGCCTCTCCTGAGCACACTCATTTGGCTGCCTCTGCTGGGTTCGGCTGCGGTATTGCTAGCAGGTAATCAACGCCCATCAGTGGCTCGTTGGTTGGCTTTGCTTACCGCCGCAGTTACTTTGCTGCTGTCTTTGCAATTGTGGCAGGGTTTCGATACCACCACGGCTGCCATGCAGTTTTCAGAAATGAAAGCATGGATACCGGCTTTCAAAGTCAACTATCACCTCGGTGTTGATGGCTTTTCAATGCCATTAATATTATTGACCACGATATTTGGGGTCATCGTAATAGTTGCTGGTTGGGAAGTCATTAAAGAGCGTGTGCATCAGTACATGGCTGCTTTCCTTATGCTGCAAGCCGCACTAACAGGTGTGTTCGCAGCCCTCGATGGCATGCTGTTTTATGTCTTCTTCGAAGCCATGCTGGTGCCAATGTTCCTGTTGATCGGTGTATGGGGTGGCCCAAACCGAGTCTATGCAGCGGTTAAGTTCTTCCTGTATACCTTCCTCGGTTCGGTATTCATGTTAATTGGACTAATCTATCTGTATCTGCAATCAGGCAGTTTTGAAATTCTGACCTGGCATGATCTGCCATTGACAATGGTGCAGCAGAAGTGGATTTTCCTCGGCATGTTGGCTGCATTCGCAGTGAAAATTCCAATGTGGCCAGTACATACCTGGTTGCCAGATGCACACGTAGAAGCACCAACAGGCGGTTCTATTGTGCTGGCAGCAGTGATGTTGAAAGTAGGTGGTTATGGGTTTATTCGTTTCAGCCTGCCAATTACACCTGATGCAAGCGCGATGCTGGATTGGCTGGTAATCGGATTATCTCTGATTGCTGTGGTCTATATAGGATTTGTCGCACTGGTCCAGACCGACATGAAGAAACTGATCGCGTATTCATCGATCACCCATATGGGCTTTGTTACTCTGGGCTTATTTATTGCATTTTCAATTTTCCGCCAGTCACCCGAAGGTTTCGGTGCAGCGATGGGTGTTGAAGGCGCGATGATGCAAATGATTTCTCACGGCTTTATCTCTGGCGCATTGTTCTTTGTGGTAGGCGTACTGTATGACCGTATGCATACCCGCGATATTGCGGATTATGGTGGTGTTGCCAATGTAATGCCGTGGTTTGCCATGTTTGCCGTGTTGTTCTTTATGGCCAATTCCGGTTTACCCGGTACCTCAGGTTTTGTAGGTGAATTCATGGTAATTCTGGCAGCATTTAATGCCAGCCTGTGGATCGCATTCTTTGCTGCCTTCACCCTGATTTTGGGTGCGGCATATAACCTCTGGTTAGTGAAACGTGTGTTCTTTGGTGAAGTTAAAAATGACCAGGTTTCAAGACTAACCGATATCAATTCACGCGAAGTTTTGATCCTTACCGTGTTGGCGCTGGCTGTACTTATTATCGGCCTGTACCCACAACCCCTGTTGAACGTGATGCATGTCTCAGTAGATAACCTGCTGCAACAAATCACTCAAACGAAGATTAATTAATATGAACTGGCAAGATCTGCAAATAGTAGCTCCGGAATTATTTGTTCTGCTGATGGCCTGTGGTCTGTTGATCCTGGACCTGTTTCTCAGTGAGCAACGTCGCGGTATTCTTCACCTGGTCTCAGTCCTGACTATGGCACTGGCAGCAATAATTACCTTGCGCGGACATCCTGCTCTGGAGCAGGCGAGTTCGGTAATGGCTTTTAGTGACACTTTCGTCCGTGACGGAATGGGTGACTTGCTGAAAGTATTCGCTTATTTGATTATGATTTTGGTGTTTGTATATAGTCGCCACTATTTGCGTCAATTCAAAATGTACCGCAGTGAGTTCTATTCATTGTCATTATTTGCACTGTTAGGTGCGATGGTACTTATTTCAGCGGCTAATCTGATCACTGTTTATCTCGGCTTAGAACTAATGGCGCTGTCTCTATACGCCATGGTTGCCTTAAAACGGGATGATAGGAAGTCATCTGAAGCAGCCATGAAATATTTTATTCTTGGCTCTATGGCCTCAGGTATGCTGCTCTACGGCATGTCTATGATCTATGGTGCTACCGGCAGCCTGCAACTCAATGAGATATCTCAAAGTGTGGCTATGCAGGGCAGTGATAATATGATTTTGATATTTGGCCTGATCTTCCTGGTGGTTGCCATGGCCTTTAAATTTGGTCTGGTACCTTTCCACATGTGGGTGCCTGATCTGTACGAAGGTGCGCCTGCACCAGTCGTACTGTTTATTAGCAGTATGCCTAAATTGGCAGCATTTGCGATGGCTATCCGTTTATTGCAGGACGGGCTTTCCGGTTTGCACGTTGACTGGTCAGGCATGTTAATTGTGGTTGCTGTGTTATCAATCGCGCTGGGTAATCTGGCTGCTCTGGCACAGACTAATATCAAACGTATGCTGGCTTATTCAACCATTTCACATATGGGTTTTGTCATGCTTGGCCTGATCAGCGGTGTTGCTGAAGGTTTTGGTGCCAGTATGTTTTATGTGATCACCTATGCACTGATGTCTGCAGGTGCGTTTGGTGTGGTTATCTTTATGTCCAGCCGTGGTATTGAAGCTGACCAACTCACAGACTACAAAGGCCTGAATCAGCGTAATCCCTGGTTTGCGGCTATGTTTGCCATGTTAATGCTGTCTCTGGCAGGTATTCCTGTGTTTGTTGGATTCTTCGCAAAATGGCTGGTAATTCAAGCCATAGTCAGCGCCGGACTTATCTGGTTAGCTATATTCGCAGTTGTGTTCTCAGTTATTGGTGGTTACTACTATCTGCGGGTTATCAAAATCATGTATTTTGATAAGGCAAAAGATGAGACACCAATTCAGGCGCCTTCAGATTTCCGCACTGTATTAACCTTAAATGCGATGTTGATGCTGGTCTTGGGAATATTCTCAGCGCCATTAATCACAGCATGTATGTCAGTTTTTTAAGGCTAAATTTTAATAATAAAACAGCATAAAAGAGAAATTTGAAATTAGGCGCTTTGATTTCAAAGCATAAATTAAGAATTTCTAAAATACATAGGTTTGGCGCTTGCTAATTGGGCAGTAAATCTATATTATTGCCGTCCAGATGTTGCGGGGTGGAGCAGTCTGGCAGCTCGTCGGGCTCATAACCCGAAGGTCGCAGGTTCGAATCCTGCCCCCGCTACCAA
>CAXMRK010000110.1:0-7624 GCA_964195815.1 uncultured Acidimicrobiia bacterium
TGCAAATCCAGATCCGGGGAGCCAACATCGGGGTATTGTTTTAACTTTTGTTCTAACTGTTCAGCCAGCTCAGCCACTTTTGCCAGTTCAGGACCACCCAAAACAAACTGTAAGGGCTCGCCACGCTGACCACCGATCATAGGTAGTGGTGCAGGAAATGCGTTGAGGCCGGGGATTTTTGCAAAGCTTTCACCTAATTCATGAATTACTTCGGTCTGGGTTTGATCACGGTCGAACCAGGGTTTCAAGCGTACCAGTACACTGCCCTGATTAACCTGCCTGGAAAGTCCGCTGCCGATTGTTGAGAAATAATTCTCTACCGCTGGCTGGGCCGCCAAAATGGCCTCCAGCTCGGTTAATTTTTCTGCCGTGTACTCAATACTGGAGCCTAAAGGTGCTTTTAAAGTGACCTGAAAACGGCCATCGTCCTGATCTGGCATAAAGCCTTTACCCATATCGGTAAAGAAGAAACCACTACCGAGCACCACTATAATGGTCAGTACTGCTACCAGGCCGCGATGTATCAAAGCTTTCTTCAAGATCTTTTTATAGGCTGCATCCAGATTATCAAACCTGTCGCCAAACCAGCTTGAAACCTTACCTTGCTGGTGTCCTACCTGTAGATAGCGGGAACACAACATTGGGGTCAAGGTTAATGAGACAAATAGCGAAACCAATACGCCGGCTGTAACAACTACTGCGAAAGCCTCAAAAAAGCGCCCGATTATACCTTCCATAAAAACAACGGGTATAAAGATGGAAACTAAAGTCAGCGTGGCTGCAAGCACTGCAAAAACTACTTCATTACTGCCATTTACAGCTGCCCGTTTTGGGCCAGGGTCGATTTCCTCACGATGACGGAAAATGTTTTCCAGTACAACAATTGCATCATCGACCACAATCCCAATCAGCAGTAACAAAGCTAGCAGGGTCATTGTATTAAAGGTATAACCCATGAAATACATGACCGCGACCGAGCCCAGCAGGGACACCGGAATGGCAGCAGCAATAATCAGGGTTGAACGGAAGTTACGCAGGAACAACAAGACTACAAAAGCGGTAAGAATGGTACCCAGCAGCAAATGCTCCTTGAGCACATCAACGATACCGCGAATTTCGACACCATCGTTATGGGCTATGCCAATGTGCATACCAGGGGGTAGCTGCGGCACAATTTCTTCGTCCAGACGGCGCTCAACTTCATCAATAATTGCAACCGCATTTGCCCCCTGAATTCTGACAATTGCTATGCCCACGGTCGATTTCCCGTTGAAACGCGCTAATTGGCGATAATCTGCTAATCCATCTTCTATCTCCGCAATATCCCCAAGGCGAATCGGTGCTGCGGGCGATGTTGAACCCTGACCATTACCCGGATAGGCAATTATCATTCCTGCCAGCGCTTCCGGATCGTGGTACTCGAGATCGAGCTGGATCAAGTCTTCGCGCTGACCATCAACCAGAAAACCACCTGGTAATCGTAAATGTTCAGCCTGAAAAGCACGCACCAAATCCGGTACGGCGACTCTCAAAGCTGCCATTTTCGCCAGATCGAGATTAACTCTAATGGTGCGCTCACGCTCACCACCGAGGGTGACTTCGCCGACACCATCAATTGTTTCGAGCCGTTTTTTAATCGTGTTACGCGCGTATTGGTTAAGTTGCTGTAAGGTTCTGTCACCTGACAGGGTTAACCACATTATTGGTAAGGCACCAAATTCTACTTTTGCCAGCACCGGAGGCTCTGCATCTTTTGGTAATTCCCGTAGTACTCCGCTAACCTTTGCCTGCACCTCATTAAAGGCGACATCAACATCTTTGTTGTTATCAAACTGGACGTTAATGATGGAAATTCCTGGTGCTGAGCGCGAGTGCATATGCTCAATTCCAGGTACCGCATTGACCGATGTTTCAATCACATTGGTGATGCTAGAATCGATAATTTCCGGAGTAGCACCCGGCAGCAGCGTGGTTACAGAAATCATTGGAAAATCGATTTCAGGAAAACGATCAACACCAATATCTTTATAGGCGATTACACCAAATAACACCAATAGACCAGACACCATCCAGGTCAATACATGTCGGCGTACCGCTAGTTCTGGCAGAATCATTGTGCTACTCGCACATTCGCACCATCGGTAAGGAAGCCTGCACCGTCGGTAGCAATTGTTTCTCCACCGACTAAGCCATTAACAACCTCTATGTGGCCGTTCTGGCTTTGCCCTCTAACAATGATCTGCTCTTCCACGCGATTACCAAAAACAAGATAAACCACATCACCTGATGGTCTCCGCACAATACTGTTTGCTGGCACCATCACAGCATCCGGGTTTTCACCAATCAATACCCGCGCGCGCACAGTAGCTCCGGGGTAACGATTTGTGGCTGCTTCAACATCCGCAAGCAAGATTAAAGAACGAGCTCCGGCGGTAATCACTGGCTGAATTTCCCGAATATGGGTAACTACTGTATTTTCACTATCTGTGGCGACCGTCATTTCTACCTTCTGGCCACTGTGCAGTTTAGCTCCAGCAACTTCAGGTACAGGCAAACGTGCCTGCAAATGGCCTGATTCAGCCAAGGTAAATACCGGCAAACCTGGATACAAATAATCACCCACTGACACCAGTCTTGAATCAATTATTGCGGCAAAAGGTGCTTTAATCGCTGTCCGGTCAAGCTGATCGATGACCAGCGACAATCTCGCCTGGGCAGCTTCTGACTGAGCCCTATAAGTTGCCAGTTTTGCATTGGCATCATCCAGACCGCTCTTGGAAACATAATCCTTCTTGCCAAGGTTTGTTAGCCGCTTAACCCTGAGCGCTTCATTGTCGATGAGTATTGATAACTGTTTGAGCTCGGCTCTTGCCGCTTTTTCCTGTAGCTTTAACTGGCTTGGGTCTATCTGCAATAAGACCTCATCAGCAGCTACATGCTCGCCACTTTTAACCAATATTTTGGTAATTTTTCCTGCCACTTCCGCTGCTATCTTAGGGTTGTTAACGCTTTCCAACACACCAACGGTTTCTACCCAGTAACTCATCGGTGCACTTTCCGCTGTCGCCACTCTGATCATGGTAACAACGCTTTGTTTGCCTTGGTCAGTTGCATCTTCGCTGACACTCTCACCGCTACATGCCGCTAGTGCTAAGGGTAATACCAGGCATAGTATTTTTATAAATGATTTCATTGTTCACTCTCTTGAGCTGAAATGCCCTTAAATAAAGTATCAATTACTCCAGCGGAGTATTTATCCGGGTCATCAGCAAAATTCACACTATCGAGATGCGCAATAACTGGCATCGCATCGAAGAAAAACAAATTTGCGGATACTAGTAAACAGGCAACCATCGCAGGGTCTGCATCAGCCCTGAGGTCACCTGCCTTTTGGCCCATGCTGATCAGTTTCACCAGGCGGTTAAACTGATTTCCAAGCAACTCTGCTGCCATTTGTTGACCATGACCACTACGCAGGGCCATAGATTCCTGTATCAATAAGCAGGCGCCCTGAGAATTTTTGAGAATATTATTCAGATGACCGTTATTGAAGCGTAATAAACGTGAATGGAAGTTATCTTCACCATTATCCAGCTCATCCAATAGCTCGGTCGATGCCCGAATTATCCGCTGAATAACGGTTTTATAGAGCTTATCTTTGGTTCCGAAATGATGAAACACATTTGCTTTTGAAACTCTCGCCTCGATACCAATCTCGCGCATCGAAACAGCAGCAAAGCCGTGTTCGGAAAATAATTTCTCAGCAGCCGCCAAAATAGGCTCAACGGCGCTACTGACTGGCTGCTGGATTGTACTGTTATCCATTTGTTTATCTCTATCATCAACTGACCGACCGGTCGGTCAGTATAGTATATGCCAAAAACAGATAGCAGTACAATTGTTTATTCAGAGGTATAAATCAAAGCCAGTAAAGTCAGCAGTTGATTGTGGTTAGGGATGCTTAGCTCGGTTCAAACTGATAGCGAGGATGTTTAAACAAATACGCAAGAATGACCTTCCAAAGTAAAACGGGGCTGAATACAGCCCCGCTTGATCATCGAATAAAGCACACAATTAATGCGCTTATTGTTTAACCAACTTGCGTAGCCAGTTATCAAACATGGCCATCTCATAAGCCAGGCGAGTGTTTGAATATCTACTACGCCTACTCTTCAGTGACTGGAGATTGTGATCTATCAATGTCACCGAATCTTCTTTCAGCAAAGCACCATCCGCAGATAACCAGCGAAAATTAAAATTCAATTCAGATTTGTCATGATTTCTTATTAAACGAATCTGATCCGGTTGTGAAAAAGGATCGATCCAGCCGGCCATATCAATATTAGTAAATTCAATCTCCATGCTGTTTCCTGCAGGCAACAATTTAGCTAAGGATTGGCTCACATCGCGCTCAATATCTTCCATCAAGTCATTTCGACTTCGCTTTGCGGATTTGTTTGGTATACGGAAATCTGTAAATTTTTCCGGCTGATCAAATGTAATGGTGTTCTGCTGTTGCGGATTAGCTTGCACCGCAGTCATCGCCAATAAGGCAATCAGCGTAAAAAAGCCTATCGATATTTTACTCATTGCTCATCTCCAAATTATTTAGGCCTGTTCAGCTCAGGTTTGGTTTATGTTCAGCTTGCATCCTGTTGACTACCAGCATAATCACTTCAACCACCGAATAAGGAACTCATAAATGATGAAAACCGTAAACACTCTTCTTGTAGGATTCGTTTTACTACTAATGGTTCAATCAGCAACTGCCCGAGAACGCTATAACTACCAGCAGCCCTGGGCTGAACGCTATGCACAAATCGCAATGGCACAAGTTCGTGATATGCATAAATTAAGTTGCCGCCACAAAGGTGACCGCTGGAGCACCGACTACTACAGCCATTTACGTTGGGCCAGTCGCCACAGCCGCTCGAAAGCTGATCGTGAAATCCGTCGTCGTGATGAACGCTTGCGCGATTGTCATAAAGACTTTCACCGCTATACATCCTCCAATAGCTGCCCTACTCCCTATTATGAACAAGCCCGCTATGGGGAAAACTCCAGATACAGGGATGAGCGTAGATATCAGGATGAATACCGTTACAGGGATGATCGCAGATACAGAGGAATTCCCTGGAATCAGGATAGCCATGAACACGATAATCATTGTGATCACCAGGATTCACGTTATCCGCAACCCTACTCAAGCCGCTATAACAGCGCAAACAGATTAGGCTGGAGTATAACGCTTACTAATTAATCCAACAAAAAAGGGCCGATCAAATGATCGGCCCTTTTTCTAATAATCGCATTAAAGAAATAGCGTTTTAGTGCTGATGACCACCCGGTCCATGCACATGACCGTGTTCTAATTCTTCAGCTGATGCTTCACGAACCTCTTCAATATTGATTTCAAAAATCAGTGTTTGTCCAGATAATGGATGATTGGCATCAACGTCGGCATGGAAACGACCCACCTTAATCACCATGACCTGCCTTGGTCCTTCTTCGGTTTCTATAACAGCCATGGTGTTGGCTACTAATTTGCCTTGAGTTTTCAAATTTTTAATCGGCAGGCGCATCTGTAACTGCGGGTTATATTCCCCATAACCATCGGCAGGCGTAACCGTAACCACAAACTCTTCATCTGCAGCAGATTTACCCTCGAGACCTTTTTCCAAACCTGGAATGATATTACCGCTACCGTGTAGATAAGCCAGGGGCTCCCCACCGGCGGAATTTTCCAGAGCATTTCCATCTTCGAGTTTTAAGCTGTAGTGAAACGTAACAACGGTGTCTTTTGCGACTTGCATGATATCTGCCTTATGCTAATAAAGTAATGCTGTATTGTACCTAATCAAGCTCCTACCTTCCCGTGAACTTGTTATTTGCAGCTAAAATTATTCAATAACTGAGAAACAATTAAAGGCAATCACAAATAATTTGTAACTTTTTTAATCGGCCTGCGTTTAAGCAGGTATAGGACTAACGAGACAAACGATGAAGCAGCATTTTCAGACAATGGTTAAACAACACCAAAACCGGGTATATACCCTGGCGGTGTATATGTTGCGCGACCATGCTGAAGCTGAAGACATTACTCAGGAAACCTATATTAAATTATGGCAAAGACTGGAAAAGACCAATGAGGAAGTCAGCCGAGCCTGGCTATTACAGGTGGCCCGCAACGGCTGCATTGACCGCATCCGCAAACGGCGACGTTTGACCAATGAGGTTCCTGAAATAGAAGATCACCGCGGTCCCGCTTTTCAGATGGAGCAGGATCAACTGGGAAAATGGCTCAAAGATTCTATTGCAAATCTCGGAGAACCTTACCGCTCATTGATTGTGCTCCGGGATATTCAACAATACAGCTATAACGAAATTGCAGAAATGCTGGAAATAAGCCTCTCTCAGGTCAAGGTCTATCTGTTTAGAGCACGCCAGCAGTTGCGCACAAAATTACCCAAGGCTGAAACAGCATGAATGATACAACAGACAATAATCAGCAACCCTTTGAAGATGCTATTGAAGAATTACTGGCCGGTGAGCTTGATGAATCAAGCGCTGATAGATTAAAACAGGCCGCTGCCACTGATCAGGAATTAGCGAGCGCCATTGTTGATGCCTGGACACTACGCAAAAGCCTTGATGAACTAGAGCTAGAACAAGTAAGCCCAGCCCTGGAAAAACGTCTGCTGGATATCCCAAGCAAACAAAAGACCACCTCTAAATGGTCAAGCTGGTTTAACTTTTCAAACTGGCAAACAGGGTCTGGATGGGCTCTAAGTTCAGCTTTGGCGATGAGTTTAATTCTTGCCATTGGGGTTAGCCGACAACCCGATCAGAGTGAAATTCTACAGGCTCGTCAAGATATCCAGCTTGCTCTGACCTATCTAGGCAAAAGCCTGAATCAGGCCGATCAGCTAACACGAGACGAACTAAGCATGCAGGTCCATAAAATTTTAACGACCCGCCCGGACAACCCGAATACACAGACCGATGCAAGGATTCAAGACGAACCCGAACGTATTGATCAGTTATAAACTATTTTTTTAAGGAGAACAAAATGAAATTCATATTCCACAAAATCTGGCTAAGTATGGCTATCGCTACAAGCTTATTAATGAGCACCGCAGCCATGGCGCAAACCGATGAGATTAAAAAATTGGCTGGTTATGTTGATTTTGGCGACCTCACCAGCAATTATGGCGAACCCAGCGTTGAAATCAACCTGGGACCATCGATGCTTCAATTTGCCAGCGCAATCATTGGTGATGAAGACCCGGAAGCTCTGGCAGTAATGAGTGGACTGAAGGCTATTCGCGTCAAGATCTATAACATTGAAGGTAAAGCCGATGCTGCTATTGGACAAATCAGACAATCACGTAAGCAGCTAGAGGCTGACAACTGGGAACAGATCGTCTCTGTAAAAGAAGATGGTGATGAAAACCATGTTTTTGTGAAGATGGTCAACGGCACCATGGAAGGCATGACCGTTCTAGTCGCTGGTGATGAAGACCAGGCTATCTTTATCAATCTTATTGGACAGATAGATCCTAAAGATCTCGGAAAAATTACCAACTCTTTTGATAGATCGGAAGAGCGTCGTGTAGGGAAAGAG
>CAXMRK010000111.1:0-4357 GCA_964195815.1 uncultured Acidimicrobiia bacterium
GATGAAGCTGAGTCCATTAGCAGCGACTATCGGCATATGATTGAGAATGAAATCATCCCTGCTTATCAACGTTTACATGATTTCGTCCGTGATGAATATTTACCCCAGGCACGTGAAACAATCGGCTGGAGCGCGCTACCGGGTGGCAAAGATTGGTACAACTCTTATATTAGCCGGCATACAACAACCGATCTGAACGCCGAGGAAATACACCAGTTTGGGCTGGATGAAGTTGCCCGAATTACTGTGGAAATGGTTACAGTGAAAGAAACCGTTGGTTTTGATGGTGATCTGCAGGAATTTCTCACTTATCTGCAAAATAGTGATGAGTTCTATTTCAGCAATGAAGAAGACCTGCTCCAGGGTTATCGTGATCTACAGGCAAAGGTCAACGAGCGCTTACCAAAATTATTTGATATTGCTCCGATCACTGATTATGAAGTACGTCCGGTTGAAGCGTTTCAAGCCAAATCAGCGGCCGGAGCTTCATACATGTCAGGAACACCGGATGGTAAACGTCCAGGGGTTTTTTATGTGAATACTTATAACCTCAAAGCGCAACCGAAATTCATCATGGAAACACTGTCGATACATGAAGCTTCCCCAGGACATCATTTTCAAATATCCATTCAACAAGAAATCACCGGGCTGCCAATGTTCCGTCGTTTCGGAGGCTTTACAGCATTTGCTGAAGGCTGGGCCTTATATGCCGAATCTCTGGGCAAAGAAATGGGTATGTTCAGTGACCCTTACCAATATTACGGCCGCCTAAGTGATGAAATGCTCCGCGCCATGCGCCTGGTAGTTGATACCGGCATGCACGCTTCAGGCTGGTCGCGTGAGCAAGGGATAGCTTACATGCTTGAACATTCATCAATGGCAGAATCGGATGTAGTCGCAGAGATTGAGCGTTATATCGCGACACCAGGGCAGGCGTTAGCGTATAAAGTAGGCCAGCGCGAGATTTCAAACTTACGCGCATATGCAGAAAATGCGCTGGGTGAAGATTTCGATATTCGTGCATACCACCGACTCGTCCTTACTGGTGGTTCAATACCCATGGAAGTACTCAATAAGCAGGTTAAAAACTGGGTTGCATCTCAACTGACTAATTGATGCAACAAGCTGAGAGAGCATTTAAAACACCGATTATGATCCCGCCGGTATGGCTGGTTTTATCACTGCTACTAATGCTGGCACTGGGCCGTTGGGTTCCAGTGTTCCAGCTATGGGATCAAGCAGTAGGCAATATCGGTAAATTCTTTATCGTTAGCGGGCTTGCGCTGGATGGCTGGGGAGTTTTACGTTTTTTGCTGGTTAAAACAGGTTTGGTACCTTTCACCCCTGTAACTCGGCTGGTAAAAAGCGGTCCCTACCGATTTAGCCGCAACCCAATGTACATTGGCATGCTATTAATGCTCTTAGGGGTAGCAATTGTCCTCGGTACTGTTAGTCCGTTTATTGTGTTGCTATTATTTTTTCTGGTTTTACGAAATCGCTTCGTGATTCCGGAAGAAGCAATGCTGGAACAGGTTTTAGGCAAGTCTTATTTACAATATAAACAAGAAACGCGGCGCTGGATTTAAAACCTGGCTAAACAACTGGTGCAATATGCGGGCTAGTCATCAAAGTTGAGTTTGTCCATACGGGCAGCAAATATAACCGCATCTGGGAAATCCTCCATTACAGCAGCAACGATTTCAGTATGCTCTTTAGGCGGAATATGCCCTACTATGTGGACTGGTGCATTCAGATATTGAGAAAGAATCAACTTACCCGCAGCACGTGTGTAGAAGGTATAGGGTGCAAGTACAATATCCAGTTTGCGGTTTTGTAAACCCGCAGCAATAAAATCTGCCGGTGTTGCTGCTGCATCCCCAATATGCAAAATGGTTTTACCACCAACAGTCATTAAATGCCCATAGTGCTCAAGTAAAGAAAACTTCCCCACACCATGGCTTAATCGAAATATTTCAACCTCAACACCATCTTTGGAAAACGTTTTGGCTAGTGCCTGCACACCAGCCTTTACAACATTGGGATGTGTCTTGGCAAACGGCTTACAGCGTTCCTTCAATATTGTAATCACCTGAGCCGAACTTACTAGCAAGGTATCTTTGCTGGCTTTAATAAATTTACAAGCCGTATCGGGTTGAAAATGTTCAAAATGCATATGGCTGGCCAGAGCTAAATCAATACCCGCAAAATCGCTTTTTGCCGATACTAATGGGTCTATTGATTTCTCATCAAGGCCTTCAAAGAGCGCATACGATTCACCCAGAAAACCATCGATGATAATTTTATCTTTGCCATCGCTCAGTAAATATCCGGCATTCCCCAGGAAAGTAATTTCGACACCTGCATGGGCCTGTGAATGCAGTGATATTGAGGATAGAAAAATAAAAACTGCAACTATATGTTTAGTAAAGTTCATGACTTTTTAAGCTTCCTTTGCATAAGCACGCACTAAAACATCCCAACCAGCGCGGGGAAATAAATCTCCCGGAAATAATTTCTCCAGTGAGCGTTTTAAGCGCTTAATGTTTTTCTTGTGCCAAATGGCATCTGGATGTTTATGCTTGCATTTATCAAAATCTATCAAAAACACACGACCCGCTGTGTCGAGCAATACATTATTTGCATTCAAATCTGCGTGAAAGATTCCATTTTCATGGAATCTCTTTAGTGTTTTCCCGAGCATTTCCCAATCCGAAATTGAAACCATCTGTTGCATCTGCCTTGCAGCCAGTGTTTCTGTATCAGCGATACGTTTGGTCAGCAGCGCCATGCTTGCTAACAAGCCTCTTCTCTCACAAATAACCGCAAGTGGCTCAGGTACAGGAAGTGAGTATGAGTGCATGGTTTGCAGCAATCTAAACTCGCGAAAAGCCCGCGATCTTTCATAACCTGTAAACAGGTAAAGTGCCTGATTAACTTTGGCCATCATCCCGCCACGAAAATAACGCTTTAAGACCGCCTCTCCTTTCGAGTAACTGATAACGACAGCGCTACCACGGCCTGCAGGTCTGGCGATAACCGCATCACGATTCTCCCAATAACTGGGATCAAACTGAGCAGCTTCGGGAGCATCCAATGCAGTAGCATCGTATAATATTCGACTATTATCAGTAGAGATGAGTGTAGATTTCATACATTTTAATTTTAGGAACTCCGCTAAGTTTGCAGTTTGCTACTGTCAGGGTCAACATAATCCCCATGAAAAGAAGTCAACATACTCACAAGTTAAAACTGCTGCCGTTTACAACAGCACCCAAAAGTATCTGTATTTTGCGGCTTTCTGCACTTGGAGATGTGACACATGTGCTGCCAATGGTCTCAGCAATTCAAGCTACCTGGCCACAAACAAGCATTACCTGGGTCATTGGTAAACTGGAATATCAACTGCTTAAACATCTTAATAATATTGAATTTGTTATTTTCGATAAGAAACAGAGTTTTGCTGCCTATAGAAAGGTCAAAGCAGAACTTGCCGGACGCCAATTTGATATTTTGTTGCAAATGCAGGTTGCGCTTCGTGCAAACCTGTTAAGTACCGCAATCAAGAGCCCTATCCGCCTGGGTTGGGATAATAAACGTTCACGTGACTGGCACCACAAGTTCATCAATCATCAAGTGCCTGAAATTGCTTACCAACATCAGGCACAAGGATTTTTATCATTCGCCAGAAGCATAGGCTTATCTGTGCGTGAGCCCGTATGGGAGTTGCCAATAAGTAATGATGCCAGAGAATTTGCAAATGAGCATTTGCCGGGAGAACAGCCTACCCTGGTTATAAGCCCCTGTTCCAGCCATACACTCAGAAACTGGTCAGTAGATCGCTACGCGGCTGTAGCAGATTATGCGGCCACTGAGCTGGATCTACGCGTAGTACTCAGCGGTGGGCCCAGCAAGCTTGAACTCGAGGTCGCCAGCGGTATAGAAAACAGCATGCAGAACGATGTGATTAATTTGGTTGGCAAGGATACGCTACAACAGTCTCTTGGTATTTTGCAGAAAGCTGATATTGTTATTTCACCTGACTCAGGTCCCGCACATATCGCTAATGCCTTAGGCACACCAGTTATTGGTTTGTATGCAGCCACCTGGTCCCGCCGGAGCGGCCCATTTAACAGCCTGGATTTATGTGTTGACCGTTTCCCTGAAGCGGCCCGCCAATTCCTCAATAAAGAGCCACGTGATCTGCGCTGGGGAAGTAAGATTGAACAAGCCGGGGTTATGGATTTAATCAGCGTCGAGGATGTTATTGAAAAACTGAAGCTTTGGCATAAGCCAATGAGTGAATCCATTGAGCTACCTGTTAAGGCTTAAATATTTACCTGTAGACCGAGTTTAGTTT
>CAXMRK010000112.1:0-3601 GCA_964195815.1 uncultured Acidimicrobiia bacterium
AATTCAGTACCACTGGGTAACAAGATAAATATTACGGGATAATCTTTGCCTGCACGCTCTTGATAGTTAGACTTTTGCCTGAATTGCGTTATTATAATGTCAGATATTACTAAGGGAGCGGCAATAACATGCCTTCAACAGCTGTAGAAACAAGTAGAACCCATTTTAAATCACTAAGTTTTAAATCTGTGCTTACACCCCTGTTCTTACTGGGCACGATGATTATCAGTCAGAGCAATGCAGATGAATTAACGCTGCTGGCACATCCCGCTTACCCAGTTGCACGCTCTGCAGAAGTTTATGCCCCGTTAATTGAATACCTGAATGCTTCCAGCGGTCATACTATCACCCTGAAATCCCCCCGTGATTTTCAACAGCATTGGTTAAATATCCGCAATGGTGAAACTCCAGACCTGGTATTAGAAGATGCTCCGCTCACTGACTACAGAATTCAGAATCAGGGATATACTCCATTGGCTAGAGTGAAACAAGATGTAAGTTACTCTATCCTGACAAGTGGCGCCTATGCCGATGATGAACTTGAGCAATTTGTAGGTAGAATAATTTCTACCCTGGCAGCCCCTAGTCTTGGATATTTGATTCTTCTTGAAGCATTTCCAAATCCTTTTTCACAACCGACTATTATGTCAAATGCTGCAACTTCATTGGATAGCGTAGAAATGACATTCAGCATGGAAGCAGATGCAGCAATTACACCTGTTTGGCTGGTTGAACGATACCAAAATCTTTACCCAGTCTATACCTCAGACAACCTACCTGGATTAACGCTTTCTGCATCCAGCAATGTTAATGCGGAGACCCAGACAGCCATTAAACTGGCTTTACTGAAACTGCATGAAGATGAATCCTATTTCGCTGCCTTGGATGAACTCAATGCAACACAGATGATTGAAGCTGCTGCCGATGACTATGCCGGTTACAAGAAAATGCTGGGACACCTGTATGGTGGACAATAGGATTTAAATCCTAATCTAAAAAAACGGACTTTATAAGTCCGTTTTTTTTAAACCTCTGCAACTATATAAGCAATCCAGCCAGGATCAGCATCACCCTCAGTTGCAGGCTCATACACGCCATTTCCTTCTTCCTCATTGTCTTCATCGGTACCTTCCCAATACACGGTTGCTGTTGCAAATCCCGCTTCCAGCAAGACCTCGGTAATCTCAGGAAGTGTCCATAATCGCCAGTGATAACTGAAGGCCTTCTCAATTCTGGAATTATCTTTAAACTCGAAATGAATATCGCAGTCCATCAGCGAATTAATGGGGTTAAATTTCGCCTGATCCCATATATAAGTAAAACCTTCACACTCTCTTGGCTCCTGGAGTTCCATCGGCGCCTCATACCCACCATATGCATCCAGCATTAGAATGCCATCAGATTGTAGGCCTCGTAATGCGCTTTTGAAGTATTCCCGTAAATCATCCCGTGTAAGGAAAAGGTAATAGCTAAAATTCATTGCCAAAATAATATCAGCTGATTCTTCAGCAACACTAAGTACGTTTTCGTTTAATAAAATGATACGTTGCTGTTGCTCGAGAGTCAGCGAGCTGATGTTATTATGCAAACCCCACTCAAGCACATCTGCGTCCAGATCAACACCAATAGCTTGAGAAGAAGCGCCCCTCCGGATCCACTCACAAGCGGTATTTGCGGTCCCACAAAAGTCTTCACGTAATAGTACGGCATCCCGCGAACGCAACTGTTTCCAGGTTTGCTCGACGAAATCAAGTTCTGATTCGACATCCTGAACTGAAGCTTGATAGAGAACATGACGATCGGCTTTTTCAGCCATCGTGAGCTTTGATTTATTCATATTGTTTTTCAAAAATTAGGAAATTAAATGCAAACTTAAATATTACGGATTAGGCATCCGGATCACGCATGGCCGGCCATGCCGCAATGATATAAGTTGCCATAGACCAGATGGTTAATATCGCCGCAATATACAACAATAGTTCACCAATCTCCGACACTGGTAAAAACCAGAGAGGTTCGCGATACAACAAAAAACCAATTGCTACCATCTGAAATCCTGTTTTAAGTTTTCCAATGGGACTAACTTTTAAACGCGCACTTTCACCCATTTCAGCCAACCACTCTCGCAGAGCAGAGATTGAAATCTCTCGTCCGATAATGACAGCAGCTGAAATTGCAAAGAGAATACTGCTAACGGTGTAATCACGGCTATGCAACTGGGTTAGCAACACCAGACTGGTGGCCACCATTAGTTTATCGGCTACAGGGTCAAGAAAAGCTCCGAATTTACTATGAGAATTCATAGTCCTGGCTATATAACCATCCAGCCAATCTGTTGCACCAGCAAGCGCAAAGACGATAACACAAGCAATATTTGACCAGGTGTATGGAAGATAGAAAAACAGCACGAGCACTGGAATCATAAAGATTCGCAGTAGGGTTATCATTGTTGGTATTGTCAGTTTCAAATGAGTTCCCCGTGGCAGTTATATACCCTATTTGATTTGCTTAGGTATTATCGCATATTGCGAATGGTCTATTCTTTAATCATTGTCGCAATACATTATAGACGACATGTGCCAATTTTTCGTTAATACCAGAAACTCTCTGCAGTTGCTCGATACTGGCATCTTTGACCCCCTGAAGGCCACCAAAAAATTGTAACAAAGCACGTCGCTTGCCTGCACCTATTCCGGGTATATTTTCCAACTGCGATTTCTTCATTGTTTTTTGGCGCCGCGCACGATGGCCTGCAATTGCAAATCGATGCGCCTCATCCCTGATTTTCTGAATCAAATGGCCCGCTACCGAATCTGGTGCAGGCTGGATTACTTTTCCATTCCACCCAAGATACCAATCTTCATGACCGCTACGACGTGAGGGCCCCTTGGCTATGCCCAATAGCATGATTTGCGTTAGGTTTAAATCCTGCATCACTTCAATTGCCTGTTGCAACTGCCCTTTGCCGCCATCAACAATAATTAAATCTGGCAAAACGGCCTCTTCCTTAACTACCCTTGTATATCGGCGTTTTATAACCTGTGCCATTGCAGCATAATCATCTCCCGGTGTGATACCAGTTAAATTAAAGCGCCGATATTGGCCTTTCAAAGCTCCTGATGTGTCAAATACAACACAGGAACCAACAGTACGGGTTCCACTGGTATGACTGATATCGAAACACTCGATCCTCTCAGGAGATTGCTCAAGAGCCAATAATTCTTCCAACTGCTGAAACTGATTGGCAATACTGGCCTTCGTCAGGCGTTTTAAAGTCATTGCATTACGCCCGCTTTCGGTTGCCATAGCCAATAATTTAGCTCGAGTTGCCCGTGGCCTACTTATAATTTTGACGCGCTTGCTAGCAGCCATACTGAGCGTTTCTTCAAACAGTCCCTGATCATCAGGTTTAGGAGATAACACTATGATTCCAGGTGCTTGCTTATTGGTGTAATACTGACCTAAAAATGCAGCCATCACTCTGGAACCTGGTTCCCCATCAGTTCCACTTGGGTAAAATGTACGACTGCCTATATTGCGCCCACCACGAATACTCATTAACTGGATTACACTAATACCCCCATCAGAAATTAGCGCGACA
>CAXMRK010000113.1:0-4367 GCA_964195815.1 uncultured Acidimicrobiia bacterium
TTTGTGCAAATTTTTTATTTTCTCCTATACTTGTAAAGAATGTGAAATAGTTCTCATTCTTATTGATCAAGGAGAATGTGTAAATGTTTGTCTCAAAAACTAAGTTTCTATTGGTTCTACTAATCGCCTGTATATTCTTCAACAGCGCAGTGTTAGCCGCTGATGAAGAAAAAACAGATGGGATCGCAGTAGTCTGGGCAATGGATGTAGAAAAAGGTAAATCTGGTGACTTTAAAAAGGCCATTAAAGGTTTCCATGATTTATACAGTAAAAAAGACGGCCATTTTGAATGGCACTGGTACGAAGTAGCCACAGGCCCTGATACCGGTCAATATCTTGCTCGTAGTGGCAATCATAATTGGGCCGACCTGGATGCAATGGAAAATATTTGGGATGAAGAGCTGGGTAAATACTGGAGCGAGAATGTCTCTCCATTAATCGCTAATGCTGAACGTTACATAAACGCGGCTGATGATGATGTTTATCACTGGACCGAAGGCAAGACTTATAAGTTCTTTAGAATACGTAACTTCCAGGTTAAACAGGGCATGGACTTTGGTAAACACATCAAGAAAATTCATGAGACTTTACAAAAAGGTGGATGGGGAAATGACTATGCACTGTCCTGGGATGTTTCAGGTGGTTATGGCAACGGTGGCGCATTTGTATTTCCAGCAGAATCTTGGGCAGATATGGCAGAGACATCACCCAAATTTAAAGAGGTAATGCTTAAGAACATGAAAGAAAAAGATTTTGATGAACTGATGAAAAACTATAGTGCCAGCTATAAAACAACAACCACACGGTTGGTCAGGAGCCTCCCTGAACTGACTACGAAATAATTAATACTAGTGTTTGCTTAAAGCCATCTCAAAATTTTTGGGATGGCTTTTTTGTAAGCTGTAAACCAGAGCAGAATCCCTAACCCGAATATTTCACCAAGGCGGACGACAAAATGACATATATTCTTTTATTCAAAGATATGCAGGTCCTTTAAGCTGTTTCGCCAGCTACATCGCAAACTCCGGATCCTCGGTGAAATATCCGGGCTAATAAAAAAACCCCGGTCAGGGAAAACCGGGGTCATGAATTTCAGGGCATCTTAGAAAGGGAGATGTGGGAACAAGTGTTATTGAATCACGGAGTGCTTAATAACACTTGCTTATACCCTGATGTCTGTATTCTGCCATTTGATACGTAAATAAAGCGTTAAGGTTTCGTTTAATAAAAAATCTAGTAAAAATGCGCTATTAAGCAACGTTTCGCGCTGCCGCATGACGCTTGAGATACACCAGCAATAACGAAATTGAAGCCGGGGTAACGCCTGCGATTCGTCCGGCCTGACCGATGGTTTGTGGGCGCTGAGCACTGAGCTTTTCTTCCACTTCAGCCGACAAGCCGTTTACAGTTGAATAATTAAAATCACTCGGGATCTGTTGGTTTTCCATGCGCTGATTTCGACTCACTTCCTGCTCTTGTCGGTTCAAATAACCCGCATATTTAACTTGAATTTCTACTTGCTCAGCCACTTTAAGATCAGTAACAGCAGGGCCAAGCTCCTCAATCTCCATCAACTTGGCATAGTTCATCTCTGGGCGTTTTAATAAATCCAATGCTTTGACTTCTTTAGATAAACCAACACCATGACGAGCATTCAATTCCAGGCCCGCTGAATTCAGTGGAGTTAACCAAATCTCTGAAAGACGGTCTTGTTCAATTGCTATTGCACTGCGTTTATCCACAAAGGCCTGCCAACGATCATCATCGACTAAGCCAAGCTCCCTGCCTTTTTCAGTTAAACGCATATCTGCATTATCTTCACGCAGGGTTAATCGATATTCCGCCCGTGATGTGAACATACGATAAGGTTCTTTGGTGCCCTGGCTGACCAGGTCGTCAATCAATACGCCCATATAGGCCTGATCTCGACGTGGAGTCCAGAGTGACAGCTCAGCGACTTTTCGAGCCGCATTCAGACCTGCGATCAAGCCCTGTGCTGCAGCTTCCTCATAACCTGTTGTGCCATTGATTTGACCGGCAAAAAACAAACCTTCGATATAAGCTGTTTCCAGGCTGGTATTTAAACCACGAGGATCAAAATAGTCATATTCAATCGCATAACCAGGGCGACTTAAGTGAGCCTTCTCAAAGCCCCGCATGCTGCGTATAAACGCTTCCTGCACTGCAAAGGGCAAAGAAGTGGACAATCCATTAGGATAAAGCTCGGTAGTATTCAGCCCTTCCGGCTCGATAAAGACCTGATGTGAGCTTTTATCAGCAAATCTAGTGATTTTATCTTCAATTGAAGGACAATAGCGTGGTCCAGAACCCTCGATATTACCGCTGTGAATCGCTGATAGGTGTAGCGACTGACGGATTATATGATGTGTTTGCTCAGTTGTATGAGCGATCCAGCAACACCTTTGTTCTGGGTGATCTGCAGCGCTACCTAGATACGACATGGCAGGCATGGGCAGGTCGCCATGCTGCTCTTCCAAAACACTGAAATCAACACTGCGCCCATCAATCCTTGGTGGAGTGCCTGTCTTTAAGCGGCCAACCGCAAATGGTAATGCTCTGAGCCGTTTCGCCAGAGTATTTGAAGCCTGATCGCCCGCCCGCCCGCCGGCTTGAGTCTGGTCGCCAATATGGATCATGCCACCGAGAAAGGTTCCAACTGTTAGTACCACCGCAGGAGCCATAAATTTAAGGCCTGTTTCGGTAATACAGCCAGTAACGCGTTCTTGGTCGACTATCAGATCACCAACTGCGGCCTGAAAAATTTGTAGATTTTCCTGAAATTCAACCGTCTTGCGGATAAAGGATTTGTACAGGGTTCGATCACATTGGGCGCGCGTTGCCCGAACTGCTGGCCCCTTGCTTGCATTGAGAGTTCTAAACTGAATACCTGCTGCATCTGCTGCCTGTGCCATCACTCCGCCCAAAGCATCCACCTCACGCACCAGATGGCCCTTACCAATCCCACCAATTGCAGGATTGCAGCTCATTTGGCCAATGGTTTCAATGTTGTGGGTTAGCAGTAGAGTTGATGCGCCACTGCGGGCGGCCGCTAATGCAGCCTCGGTGCCAGCATGGCCGCCACCGATTACAATTACATCAAACTCTCTGTTGCTGGTGTTAAGCTCTGGCAAAACAATAATCCTGAATCAGCCTGTTTCATTGAGTTGGCTATTTTACTGAATTTTCAGTAATTTATACAGTTTGTAATTACCAGCACCTATCTTGTGTAATGTAATGTTCTGTACTAGCGACGGCGACCACCATTCTTTTTATCTTTTGAACGGCCTCGTTCAGATTCATTACTTTTCCGGCCCCGCTCTGATTTTTCTGGCTGCCGTTGAGATTGTGCTTGAGGTCTAGGCTGTTGCTGAACCTGCTGGCGCTGCACGGGAGCAGCTGGCCGTCTCTGTGCTTGTCTATTATTCTCTCTTTCAGCTACAGGTCTCGAAGCTATAACAGGCCTTTCTGCCACGGCTCTGGAATGTATCCGCTGAGGTGGAGCTTGGCTGCTCTTATATTGATTACGACCGCTAGTTGAACGCTGGCTTGAAGATAGGCGCGAGGGAGTGTGTCTCGCGTCCATCTCATCAGCCCTGCTTTCTCTGCGAACAATAGTTACGGGTCGTCTGCTATCAGTAGGTGAAGTCACCGGTTGCGGTTTTTGTTGCCTTCTGTGTAGCTCTTGAGGGGGTGGCTGATTACCTTTGTAATTACCGCGACCACTGGCAGAGCGAGTGTTACCGGAAGTTGGTGAAGGTGACAGTCTTGTTTCCAGGTCATCACTATCAGGCCCCCGGCGGTCAGCCATTACTGGAGCTTGTCTGTGTATTGGAGCATATACTGGTTGTGGCTTTGTTTTTTTAACCTGTTTACTGGAATCCTCGTGTACTCGTTGTGGTGGTAGCTGATTCCCTTTCAATTTCTTATGGCCCGAGCGAGAACTAACACTACCCGCTGACCGAATTGGTCGGTTTTCCGAAAAGCTGCTCTCACGGACAGGGTCTTGCAGCCGTACTACCCGTACTGGCTGGCGTTCTGGCTGATGACTATTTCTATCCCTACCTCTATTGCTATCACGGTCACGGCGATCGTAATCATGCCCATATCTGTCCCGATCTCGGCCACGTTGGTCGTAGTCACGCCCAGATCTATCCCGGTCACGGCCGCGTCTGTCGTAGCCATATCGATAATCGTAATGGTTACCCCTGTGATTATGCCGATAAGGAGAGCGCCAGGCATACGGGTTGTAGAATGACTAGCTGTAAGGCCCAAAAAAACTTCTACGAAAACCAGAGTATCCAAACCCATAATAGGGGTTATATCCCCAGTTGCCTAAGTGTCGATAG
>CAXMRK010000114.1:0-8350 GCA_964195815.1 uncultured Acidimicrobiia bacterium
CAATATCTTGTAAACGCTTTAGTAAACATACTTGATTTGTGGTGATATACTCAGGTGATTGATGATTCAAGTCTAAAGGTTGTCAATAAGAAACCAAACTATCCGGGGGGGTTAGTCAGCTCATGAAACAATATCTTTTTATTATTCTCGCCAGCAGCTTATTGTCTGTCTATTCGTCTAATCTTTTTGCACAAGAACCTGAATCGCTTACGTTTGTACCCCGCGATAAGATAGAAGAATATTGGCTTCCTGAAAATATAGTTCCACCAAGGTTTCCTAGATTATCTTCCCGCATCCCGCCTAAGGCATGTGTTGCTGTCATGTTTATCATTGAGTCCGACGGTACTACCAGTAACCACCGCCCGGTGGCTGCATTTCCTTCTGCACAATTTAATCAATCTGCGTTAACTGCGGCAAAACAGTTTACCTACACGCCTGCAGAGAAAAACCAAAAGCGGGAGCCTGTGTTTACAACCCATTCTTTCACTTTTCAAATAACATCCGGCGGTAAAACACCTGGCCGCAAACCAAAAGGCGCTTTTGAAGAACAGCAGCTGAAATTAGCAAAAATGTGCACTACTTCAGCTGAAAAATTAATTAAAGGTGATCTGCCTTCAAGTAATAGTGGTTGAACTATTTTTTTTTACCAAGGCACCATAAACTAAGGCATTAAGCACTTATCTAGAAGTACCTTATGAAGTATAAAATTGCTGAGCTTGATGATATTCCACTAGTGCTAGATCTGCATTACAAGTATCAGGTCGATTCAATTTTGGAAGAAGACAAGAAAGATGGATTTGTAACCACGGCCTTTACCACCGAGCAACTCAGCGCTCTGATCAATGAAGAAAACGGTCTATTTATTGGGGTTCAGGACGACAAAGTCGTTGCCTATGTTATGGCGGCTTCCTGGCAGTTCTGGTTAATATGGCCGCTGTTTGCTTACATGATTGAAGACTTGCCTAATCTTGAGTATTTGGGGCAAACACTAAGTATTGAAAACTCATACCAATATGGCCCTGTCTGTATTGATAAAGCCCTCAGGGGCTCAGGAGTGCTTGAACAGATCTTCGATTTTGCCAGATACGAAATGTCCAGGCGATACCCGATATTGGTGACCTTTATCAATAAAACCAACCCCAGGTCTTATCAGGCACATACCAGAAAACTGGGACTAGAGCTTATTCAAGAATTTGAGTTCAACAACAATAGTTACTATGAGCTTGTTTATGATACTTCCAGGAAAATTTAAAGCCGCGGCTTATCACTAACATAAACTCTAATTGGAGAGAGTTATGGTTAAATCAATTCTATTTGCTATCGCATTACTGGTTTCAAGCTCTTGTATTGCGGATGAAACACCGGCTGCTGATGCGGCACTGGTCTGGTTAGCCGTAGTTGACACAGGCAACTATGCTGAAAGCTGGAAGCATACCTCGCCCTATTTTCAAAAACAGGTCTCCAGCTCTCAATGGCAAGAGGCTTTAGTAAAAGTACGCACCCCTCTGGGTAAAATGCTGTCGCGTAAAGTGAGTAAATCAAGTGAACATAGCGCTCTTCCAGGTGCGCCTGACGGAGAATATACGGTAATAACACTTGAAACCAGCTTCGGAAATAAGGCTGCAGCCGTTGAAACTATCACTGTTCAAAAAATAGATAAACAATGGCTTACTGCAGGTTATTTTATTCGCTGAGCAATTTATGTATTTGCTGCCCAAAGAAAAGTACCCGCTTGCAGCGCAAAGATTACGCGAAGTAACAATAAATAATATGTTTGCACGATCAGTGCTTGAAAGGCATGTAGATGGTCTGGTTTATGCAGATAATCCAGATTCGCCAGCCGCATTTTATGTAATCCATCCATATGGAATGGCTTTGCTTTACGGAAAAGTCAGCGATGTTTTTTTGCAGCCTCAGCTTAGAAATCACTTGCTTGGCATTGACGGTAAGCGAGTTGGCAACGAATTTTTACAGGTATTTCCATCGACCCTGGAACACAGAATTGATGACACACTTGGTACAAAGTTATGCGCAAGTGGCATTGAAACAAAACCTGCTGTGCCTGATGTCAGGGTTATAAAGCACCAACGTATAAACTTTAAGTTCAGGCCTAATAAATTTGCTCGACTATTGGCTGGCATTAATCTGAATCACTGTGATTTTATAAAAGTTGATTCCGATTTATTTAATCAAACTAAAGGCAGCGTTGTTCCGCATAAGTTTTGGAATAACGCTGCTGACTTTATTACCCATGCCGTCGGTTTCGCAATTAACTATAGAGGCAAACCAGCAGCTATTGCCTTTGCCTCGTTTATTCATGATCACATGCTCGAGCTGGGAATAGAAACGCAGCCCCAATTTCAGCAAAAAGGGCTTGCTACTTTAGTTAGTGCAAAACTGATTTCTTACTGTCTGGAGAATGAGTTAGAGCCGGTCTGGGCCTGCAAAAAAGGCAATGCGGGTTCTTACAATTTAGCTTTAAAGCTGGGTTTTGAAGCGACTACATACCTGCCTTACTATGAGCTATTACTGTAATACAATCAAATGGTTAAGCAATTTATGATTAACTTTGTGCTCACTGCTAATGAATAGAGCATAATATTAACGGCAACAATTTCTATTCATCAAACAGGAGTTTAATATGGCTACAGGTTCTGCATCTAACTTGAAACTTATTAGCATTGCGTTAATCGTTATTGGGATTGGCCTGCTCCTCTGGGGTTTTCAAATATCTGACTCTTTAGGTTCGCAACTAACAAAAACTGTTACTGGATCGCATACCGACAAAGTAATGACTTTGTATATCGGCGGGGCCGCAAGTCTTATCGTTGGGCTTTTTCTTTTTATTAAGAAATAATATGTCCTAATCAGCACATTAGCATACTAATAATTTCGGTAATGCTATATTGTAAATGTGCATTATTTCATTGCATCTAAAAGCGATTAAAATGAAGAAACAACAAGCAAATTATTTAGGTGGCTGTCTGTGTGGCGCAGTCCGCTATGTGGTCTCCGCATTTGAGCCCCTTATTGGCCATTGCCACTGCAAAATGTGTCAAAAATTTCATGGCGCTGCTTTCTCCACCTACGCTGAAGTGAAGTTATCCAACCTTGACTGGCTTTGTGGTGTTGCACATCTAAAAGCCTATAAGGCTGAGAATAAATCGATACGTCAATTCTGTGATTGCTGTGGTTCCAGCATATCTTTTTGCTCTGTTTATAATCAACAAGCCAGGAGCATAGAGCTAGCCCTCGCTAGTCTGGATAACAGCCGCGGCTTAATACCTGATGCACATATCTATACTGGCTCTAAAGCACCCTGGTTAAAGCTTAACGATGGCTTGCCGCAACACAGCCAATACAGGGATAGTGATCGAAATTCCTGACATAGTGATCCGTATCGCTTTATCCTAGAGGCCCCGCTCTAATAATTTTATATAGGTTCTAAGAAATGAAAGTATCTAAACTGATTCTCGCGTTGCTTTTAGGTTTGCTGAGTAGCTTTTCAGTTGCTTCGGAGTCTATTGATCGCGCCACCAGGCTTGTTGAACATTTTATGCAGGATAGCGGCGCACCGGGATTAGCCGTTACGGTTGCTTATAACAATCATATTGTCTGGTCTGAAGGCTTTGGTTATGCAGACATAGAGCAAAAAGTAGCGGTCAACCCTGCCCTTACAAAATTCAGAGTCGGGAGTATTGCCAAGCCATTCACTGCTTTTGCCCTGGCCAAATTACTGGAGGCAGAAAAAATTGAGTTGGATGCAGAGGTTCAAAACTATGTGCCGACATTTCCGCAAAAAAACTACCCAATCACCGTCCGTCAGCTTGCCGGTCACCTATCAGGTATTCGCCATTATCTTGACAATGAAATGTATCAACGCAAAAAATACTCAAGCGTAAAAGAAGGTTTAGTGATTTTTCAGGACTCGCCATTAACCCATATACCCAATGCACAATGGACTTACACCTCCTACGGTTTCAATTTGCTGAGCGCTGCCATTGAGCAGGCTGCAGATACAAACTACCTGGAGTTTATGGCCACTGAAGTTTTTCTGCCGCTGGGCATGCAACAAACTGTAGCTGATCATCTTGATGAAATTATCCCGCACCGCAGTCGTTACTATTTCCGTCGTGACAATAAATTAATCAATGAGCCTGAAGTAGATAACAGCTATAAATGGGCAAGCGGTGGCTTTTTATCAACCTCTGAAGATCTGGCGCGCTTTGGTCTTGCGCATTTAAACCCGCAACACCTCAAGAAAACGACTATTGATCTGCTTTGGACCCCACAAAAAACTACAGCTGGTACCAGCACTAAATATGGCCTCGGCTGGAGAATATTTACAGGCGACGAAGATCAGCTATGGGTAGGTCATGGTGGTGGCTCGATTGGAGGGACAACCCAATTTTGGTTGTTTCCAGAACATGGTTTAGTAATTGCTGCCATTAGCAATCAGACAGACCTGAATTACGGCACACTGATTCCAGAACTACAAAAAATATTTCGCGAGCAGGCAACTAAACCTTAATAAAGGCTGTTTACTGTTGCCCTGTAACCCGTAAACTATTAATGGCAATGCTCTGATTTATTCAGCAAAGATCAGTGCTCTTTAAATACAGACAAGAGGATATAAACATGGCAAATGAAGGCTATCACGAACCCATTAATGAACTCAGCGCAGAAACCAGAGATATGCATAGAGCGATAACTTCGCTAATGGAAGAGCTCGAAGCTGTTGACTGGTATAACCAACGGGTGGATGCCTGTAATAACGAAGAATTAAAAGCTATTCTGGCGCATAACCGTGATGAAGAAAAAGAACACGCGGCCATGGTGCTTGAGTGGATTCGTCGGCAAGACCCCTGTTTCGACAAGGAGCTGAAAGACTATTTATTTACCGAAAAGCCGATCGCACATAAATAACCAGGCGTATCATGATTCCTGTTGAACAGCTGGCAACTTTTATTTTGGCCTCAGTTGCACTGGCTTTAGTACCAGGGCCGGATAACATCTTTGTATTAACTCAATCTGCTTTATATGGTCGCAAAGCAGGCGTGTTAGTCACTCTCGGCTTGTGTACTGGGCTTATCTTCCATACAACACTGGTTGCTCTGGGTGTTGCTGCGATTGTCATCGCCTCCAGTTTTGCATTCAGCGCATTAAAGCTCGCCGGCGCTGGCTATTTAATGTATTTGGCCTGGCGATCGTTTCATGCTTCATCGTCCTCATTACACGATAAAAAGTTAATCCAATTGACCTCGCTTCAACTCTATAGACGAGGCATTATCATGAACGTTACTAACCCAAAAGTATCAATTTTCTTTTTAGCTTTTCTGCCTCAATTTGCTGTGGCAGAAAAAGGCCCTGTGGCTCAGCAGATATTTTTATTAGGCGGTATCTTTATTCTTGTTACCTTTCTCGTATTTGGTGGAATCGCCTTATTAGCTGGAACTCTGGGAGCCTGGCTCAATCGGTCTGAAAAAGCACAGATTGTTTTAAACCGGGTCGCAGGATTTGTTTTTGCTGGCTTAGCATTGAAACTGGTAACTGCTAACATAGGCCATTAACAGCCTTTACATCCACCATTATTCAGGGTTTTAGTTCATGTTAGAAATGAAAACTCAGTGTGAAAAGTGCGATAGCCATTTGCTTGCAGCCGAGCATGCCTACATTTGTGCTTTTGAATGTACCTTTTGTCAACAATGTACCGATCTGCTTGATTCGATCTGCCCTAACTGCTCCGGCGAACTTGTACGGAGGCCAGCAAAGTCTATTCTGAGTCATTCCTATACAGGACAGCTAAACATGAAGTTTTTGATAGAAACCCCGCGCTTAGGAATGCGCAAATTTAGTCTTGAAGATATTGACGCGGTGTTCGAATTTGGAAAAAACCTCGAGGTTGCCCACCTAACCGGCGATCCTGTCTACACAGACAAAAGTGAAGCGGAAGACGTTATTCGTAATATCTGGCTGGCAGAATATGAAAAATATGGCTATGCCCGCTACGCACTGGTACATAAAACCGATAATAAAGTTATTGGGTTTTGTGGGGTTAAGTTTGAGCCGCATTTAAACGGCCCTGATATTGGTTATAGGATGCTACCTGAATACTGGGGACAAGGACTTGCTACTGAAGCAACAAAAGCCACTTTGGTATATGCCAGTTCGGAGCTTGGTTTAAACAAAATCGTCGGTGAAGTGCTGGTTGAACATACCGCATCAAGTAATGTACTGCTGAAGTCAGGTTTTGAGTTCGTCAAAACCTATTCAAGAGACGGTTTTGTAATCCATCAGTACGTGTGGAAAAATTAGACCTCAAATGAAGCTGACACTTAATCAAATTCAATCCGCTGCAGAAACTGTTTACGCCGCAATGGAAGCCACTCCGCAATATTGCTGGCCGCTTTTGTGTGAACACATGGGAACTGAGGTCTGGGTCAAGCATGAGAACCATTCTCCAGTAGGCGCGTTCAAAATCCGTGGTGGCCTGGTATATTTTGCTGATTTAGCCAATACCGGTATGCTCCCTGCCGGAGTTGTTGCTGCCACTCGCGGCAATCATGGGCAATCAATAGGTTTTGCGGCTAAGCGCTATGCTGTGGCTGCCACTATAGTGGTGCCACATGGTAATAGCCTTGAAAAAAATGCGGCCATGCGTGCTTTGGGAGTAAAGCTTATAGAGCACGGTGAAGACTTTCAGGCTGCGCGCGAATACGCGACCCTGATAGCAGCTGAAGAATCATTGCACCTGGTGCCTTCTTTTCACCCATTGCTGGTCGCGGGTGTTTCCACCTACAGCCTGGAGCTGTTGCAAAACATAAAAGATATTGATGTTGTTTATGTTCCCATTGGTTTAGGTTCTGGTATCTGTGGAATGCTGGCGGCACGTGATGCATTAGGCCTTAAAACAAAAGTTATTGGCGTTGTTTCCACCCATGCACGCGCCTATTCAAAATCATTCCGCGCTGGTTTGGCAATTGAATCGCCCGTTACCACACTATTAGCTGACGGCATGGCATGCAGAGTACCGGAACCTCTTGCCCTTGAAATAATCCATCAGGGGGTTGACCATATTGTTGAAGTCAGTGACCAGGAAGTCTCTGCTGCAATTAGGCTCCTGTTTGAATGCACACATAATGTCAGCGAAGGTGCGGGGGCTGCAGCTCTTGCCGCCGCCTTACAGGAAAAGGAACATAACAGGGGTCAAAAAGTCGCTCTCGTGATTTCTGGAGGCAATATTGATAAACCCGTATTTGCAGCTGTTCTGAATCAGGCTTCCGAAGCTTATGAAGCCAATTCAGACAGGAGAAACGATAAGTGAAGAAGCTGGCCTTCCTCAGCATGGATTCTCTTGATGGACATATTTGTTTAGACGAATTGCTCTACACACCATTACAACAACAAGGCTGGCTCTGCGAATTGGTTTCCTGGCACAATAAAGAAATCAACTGGAATGAATACGCTGCTGTGCTTATTCGTTCTACATGGGACTATCAAGATGACTCTGAAGCATTTGTCAGGGTTCTGGAAAGGATTGAAAAATCATCAGCTCTGCTCGAAAATAAACTCGAATTAGTTCGCTGGAATATGGACAAGTGTTATTTGCAGGATTTGGAGTTGGCCGGTGTCACTATCGTTCCTACAACATGGATGAGCGAATTTATACCGCAACAAATACTCAATTGCTTTGACAATTTTGCGACTAATGAAATTGTCATCAAACCAAACATTAGTGCTAATGCAAACAATACATTTAGGTTGACTCGCGAACAGGCAAAGCAATTAACACCTGATCTTGAGAAAATTTTTAAGCATATAAATTACATGATTCAGCCACTGATGCAGAACATAATCCATGAAGGTGAGTTTTCTGTGTTCTTCTTTGCAGATGAATACAGCCATACTGTATTAAAGAAACCCAAGGCGCAGGACTTCAGAGTCCAGGAAGAATATGGTGGGGTTTTAACTCTGGTAACACCAGAGCAAGCCCTGCTGGATTGTGCAAGAAAGGTGCTACAAGCTGTCAGTCCCAAACCCCTGTATTCCAGAATTGATTTTGTACGTTACGACAATGGTTTTGCTTTGATGGAGCTTGAAGTTATAGAGCCTTCTTTGTACCTGAATATGGATCCCGCCTCCCCGCAACGTTTTGCATTACAATTTTCGCGGTGGATGGATCAACAGGAGATTAATTAGTGGAAATCTGGGTTGTTTCTTTGGCAGCGCTGGCGGCATCAGCCCTGACACTGTTTTCCGGCTTCGGTCTTGGGACCTTATTAATGCCGGTTGTAGCGATTTTCTTTCCCATTGAGCTGGCAGTGGCAATTACTGCTATCGTGCATTTGGC
>CAXMRK010000115.1:0-4189 GCA_964195815.1 uncultured Acidimicrobiia bacterium
GCAACCAGTATTATTAGCGCGCCACTGGGAGCAAAACTGGTGCATAAAAGTCAGCCTCAGCTGGTCAAACGAGTGTTTGGCTGTCTATTGATCCTGGTGGCTCTGCGCCTCTGGCTCCGCAGCTATTGAAGGCCGCAGCACCTCTGGCATGGCCAGTTTCACAACCACCGGACAATGATCGGAAAACGGTACATCTAGCACATCGCTATCGAGTACTTCGAGTGAACTGGAAAGCATAATATGGTCAATCGCCCGCAGCGGTTGCCAGCTGGGAAAGCTGAGTAAATCGGCAGTTGGTATTTGCAATTCGTTCTGGTGGACAAAGGTGCCCAGCTCCAGGCTATTGATATCTGTGTTGAGATCACCCATGACCACAATATCCTGATGCCCTTGTAACAACTCACTGACAAAAGCTAATTGTGAAGTACGTGCCCGACGACCCAGAGCCAGATGTAATACCACAATCAACAAGGCATCATCACCACTGCCATAACGCAAGGTTAATACCCCGCGCCCTGGAATAGACCCGGGCAGCTTATGGCTAATGACTTCATCGGGCTTCCAACGCGCCATTACCCCATTACCGGCACAGGCTACATTGCCCATCTTGCGATTGGATTGATCGGTCTGCCAGGCAAAGCCAGCTTCTCGCGAAAGATAGCGAGTCTGATTAATAAAACCAGAACGCAAGCTACCGGTATCTGCTTCCTGTAAACCTACGATATCGTAATCTGCTATCAACTCGGCAATGGCATCCAGATTGCGGCTACGTTCGTTATGCGGCAGAAACTGCTTCCAACTGCGGGTTACATAATGATGATAGCGATCAGTTGTTGTGCCTGCCTGAATATTAAAGCTCAGCAAATTGATGCTGTGCTTACAGCGGTCAGCATCGTCGTCTGAGTGATGGTAATGATTAGTGGGCATCGGAAATAACCAGAACACCAGACCAATGAGCGGTATGCGCGCTCATTGGTACAGGATTTATTCCGCTGCTAACTCTTTGGCAATCAGGTAATCAGCAACCTCAAGCATGGTTGGCTGGGGCACATCCTTGCTCACGCTGATCAGGTATTTACCATTAACCACCAGCGAGGGTGTTCCGCGCACACCCCATTTGCGTACCAGTGCTTGCTGTTGGCGAATCTTGGCATCAATAGCAAACGAGTTTGCTGTAGACATGAAATTAGCTTTATCAGCACCAAGCCCGGCATAAAAATCAGCTGCGTCTTCGAGCCTACGAATAGGCTTTTTATCCTTATGGATAGCACTGAAAAGAGCATCATGCCCCTGCTCTGCCATACCCAGCATTTCTGAAGTCAGATAAGCACGCCCGAGTGGCTCCCAGGCTGCGCTGAATACTGCAGGCACGCGTGAGAACTCAACATTTTCCGGTAATTTGGCATGCCAGGCAGATACAAATGGCTGGAATGAATAGCAATGTGGACACAGATACCCAAAAACTTCATAAACCGCAACTTTGCCATCGGCGGGGGCTGCAACAGACACATCATTGATGCGGGTGTAATGTAGGCCTTCTTTAAATGCTTCAGTATCTTGTGCGAATACATTACTGCTCAGTAGTGCGACAAATAAAATTGCTAATCGGGTCATGCCGAATCCTCGTAATAATTAACTGCCCGCAAAATCGCGGGCAGCATATGTGACTATTAAAACTGCGACTGGTTCCGCAGCAGATATTATTCAGCCGCGTGCAGTCCCTGGATATAGCTGGCTACTGCTTCAATGGCTTCATCAGAAAGCTGCTTTGAAACACCTGGCATGATTATGCCAGCAGGGTCTTTGGCGTAGCCATGACCACTGCGGAATTTTTTTAATGCATTAGCAGTATAGGTTGCATGCTGACCGGCAAGCGAAGGATAACCGGCTACAGGATTACCTGATCCAGTTGGGCCATGGCAGGCGATACAAGCAGCAACACCAGCATCGGCATCACCACCGCGATAAATTTTTCCACCTAATGCCAGTAGATTTTCGTCTGCATTGCCGGGCTGAATAGCATTGCTGTTAAACCAGGCAGCAAGGTCAGCCATATCCTGATCGGTTAAATTGGCAACAAAGGCTATCATTTCTGGAATATTGCGCTCACCAGACTTAATCAAGCTCAACTGCCGGCCTAAATACTCGCTATGTTGACCAGCAAGCTTAGGCCACATTGGCACCATGCTATTACCATCAACACCATGACAACCCACACACACAGCAGCTTTAGTTTGGCCGGCTTTTGCATCACCTTCAACGGCATTAACGTTGAATGCCAGCACTAACAATAAACTGAACAGGATAGAAATTTTCATTTTGTAGCTCCTCTCTCACCCATCAGCAAAAAGATTAATCAGCGCTGAACCAGGTAAATGGTAAAATAATCAAGATCAAGGGGATATTATCCCGCTTCCAGATAATCTAATCCAGCACCAATACAGAATTATTCAGGTAAAACATGCAAAAAACCTACCCAGACCAGGATTATAATGCCGCTCGCTACGCCCTGAGCGCAGCTAAGCTCGCACAACTGCCTGAAGACAATGGCTTTGAAGTTGCATTTGCCGGACGCTCTAATGCCGGTAAATCCAGCGCAGTAAACGCCCTAACACGGCGAAATAGTTTGGCACGGACCAGTAAAACCCCCGGGCGAACTCAGCAAATTGTTATTTTTGAAATGGATAATGACCGCCGCCTGATGGATCTACCTGGTTATGGCTATGCCAAAGTTCCTGAAGCTCTGCGCAAAGACTGGAAGCAGTTAATGGCGGAATATTTTGCTACGCGCAAGTGTTTACACGGGGTGGTTTTATTGATGGATGTTCGTCACCCGATGAAACCCTTTGATGAACAAATGCTGGAATGGAGCATCAGAAACGGAATTCCCTGCCATGTTTTGTTAACCAAAGCAGACAAACTCAAACGCGGACCGGCTCAGGCTGCATTGCTGAAACTGAAAAAAACCCTGCCCGAGCTTGCCAGCGCACAATTATTTTCGGCGAAAACCAGAGATGGCGTTGGCGGTTTAATTGAAACCTTAAATGGCTGGTTACAGCTGCCTATTGAAAAGTCAGCTTAAACACAAATGTAATACAAACAAAACTGCCTTTAATTCTTTGTTTTCTTAGTATAGTTAGGCTGAACAGGCACAGGCTTTAAACCCAAAACTATCATCTCTGAATTTGCAGGCGCTGTATTATCCTCATATCTGCCTGTGCTGAATGGATAATTATTATCGTTGATGATGACCAGGGTATTGGCATCCGGCATCACTATGCTTTCGATGGTGCTGAAGGGATAACGGAAGCTGCCACTATTACCCGTTAACAGCAATCTGTCATCCAGCATTAATAAATCGGCTATTTCTTTACTCACCCGTGTCTCCGGATTAAACAGAAATACTTTTTTATAAGCTGCCAATCTGCCTTGTTGACGATCTCTTTCAATTAACACAAAGGCTCCATTCGGGGCTTCTGCTAAAGCACCGACCCGGTGTTGGCGCGAGTGCATTTGATAGCTCCACTCGGGGCCTGTGAATGCTCTAGTCACCAAATCAAACCGATAAGCATTGAGCGTCTGGCCACTTTCACCGACTAAGGGTTTTTCCAATAACACGATCAGTGCCGTCTTATCTGCACTAAAGGCCATGCCCTCGAAACCCCCACTTATTTGGACCGTTGCCGCCTGCGGATTTTGCAGTGGGTTATTCGCTGACCAAAGACCAGGTAATTCAATCGGGGCTTCCAGCAATTGACCGCTTGAATTGGTATGCAAAAGAAAAGGGCCAAATTCATCACCAAACCAGAAACTGCCATCGGCGGCGACGCGAAAGGACTCAATATCGAAATCAGCACCCGTTAATAAGCGTTGCTGTCGAATTTCAGGATCAACCAGAATATTTAGCCCAGGATAATGCTCCCTGTCAGCTATTATTGGAAAAGGTACCTTGTTGTGTGGATCAGAAAGCACAAAATGTAACTCGGCTTCGAGTACTCCGCTGCCACCATTGGCAGACTTCCAACCGGGATTAAGACTGTAAACCATGAGCAGATGGTCCGCTGAATTCTGCTTGCTGCCAAAACCATTATCGGCAATCGCCAACCACCGCTGTTGATGAAATATCAGATCCGAAAAACCTTGCACTGGCTGTTGTAAGAATGGCACTACTACGCCATTTGTCGAATTG